>CAYGIQ010000028.1:0-7144 GCA_964349885.1 uncultured Prolixibacteraceae bacterium
GTATCCACTTTGGAAAGAGTCTTGTCCTACGTATGAAAGTTGACCACTGTTTTTGATCTCAGAGTCTATGAATACGAATGGAATACCGGCTCTTTTCAAATGGTTCGTCAGTATGCATGCCTCGCGGTAAAAAGATGGAGCTATGACAACACCATCTGGCGAAGTATTTAGAATGTGCTCAGCCTGAAAGCTAAAACTTTTTGGATCGTTCAGGTTGAAAGTGAAGTTTTCGACCGTAATGCCATACTTTTGAACCTCAAATGCAATGCGTTTTATGCCATTGAGGGGTTTACTCCAGTATGCATCGGGTGATTGAGCCTCTGGCAGCAAAGTTATAAAGCGAATTTTTCGCTTAGAGGCTAAGGTACTGGCAATAATGTTGGGCTTGTATTTGAGTTCGGCGATAATCTTTAAAACCCGTTTTCGGGTTGCTTCCGACACTTCCCCGCGGTTGTGGAGCACTCGGTCAACGGTTCCAATAGACACATTGGCCACTTTTGCAACGTCCTTAATGCGTATTTCGTTGTTTGATTTGATGGTAAAAGGGTTTTAATTATCTCAAAAATAGTAATAATTTTGATTCCGTGTTCGTACACGGAAAAAAAAGCGACTCCTTTAACGTTATATTTTTTTACTCGAAGGGAATTTCAATGGCATTTTATAAAGAGAAGAAGTTTTCGCAACCATTCCCATAAATTGTTAGCCGGAATCCCGTGTGTGATATTTTTTTAATCTACCATTAAAATATTTGGCAATTTTATTCAAATCAAGTTAGTAATCAACTCTTTTGGGAGATATTCTTTATGAAATATTAACTATATTTGCACGTTTTAATTAACCGAAACTACAATAAACTTTAATATTAAACTTTACAAAATGAGCGAAAAGATTAACACTAGATGGACGAGACGTCACTTCTTGGGTGCCGCTGCCCTCGGAGTTACCGGTGTAGCTGTATTACCGGGTTTAACCTCGTGCAAGTCGCCTGTGGTGGCGGCCGACAAAGATCTTATCCTAGGTTTTATTGGATTGGGCCGGCAGGCTATGTTCTTGCTGAATGGCTTTTTACAACTCCCTGGCGTTAAAGTGGTTGCTGGATCGGATGTTTATGGCGTGAAAAACAGCCGTTTTGCAATGCGGGTTCAGGATCATTATGCTGGCTTGGGCGAAACTGTTGAAGTAGCTACCTATGAAAACTATGCCGATCTGATTTCACGTGAAGATATCGACGTGGTTGTAATTGCTACTCCCGACCATTCTCATGCTATGATAGCGATTGCTGCTGCCAATGCAAAAAAGGATATCTATTTGGAAAAACCACTTACCTTCACAATTAAAGAGGGACAAGAGCTGGTTAAAGCTGTGCGCCAAAACAATGTTGTGCTGCAGGTGGGAAGTCAGCAGCGCTCTGATGCTAATTTCCAGCACGCTGTTAATCTGGTGCAATCAGGTACCCTTGGGTCGGTGCTTACTGCCCATGCTTATGTTGGCGCTCCTCCTATTCCTTACAATCTCCCCGAAGAGACGCTTCCTGCCGATTTGAACTGGGATGCATGGCTCGGACCACTTCCTGCTTCTATTCATTACAACAAAGAACTCAATCCGCCTATTTCGCTCGATCCGGTTCAGAATGAAACCATTTGGGGCGGCTGGCGCTGGTACAAAGAGATGGGTGGTGGATTTACCACCGACTGGGGTGCTCACATGTTCGATATCGTTCAGTGGGCCTTTGGAATGGACAGCAGTGGGCCTGTTGAGATTTCTCCAGTAGAAGGCAGCACCGAGTTTATGACCTTCAAGTATGCCAACGGTTCAGTAATGACATCGGAGCCTTTTGATGAAAAACTTACCAAAGGGGTTAAGTTCATTGGAGAAAATGGCTGGATTGAAGTTTCTCGCGGACATTACGAAGCATCCAATCCGGAGTGGTATCCTGCCGCTACGGCCGAAGTGGATGATATGCCTTACGAAACCCGAATTCCGCATCAGGTCGATTTCGTTGAAGCGGTTCGCAGTCGAAAAGATCCTGTGGTTACTGTCGAAATCGGACACCGTACTTGCACCGTATGTACCCTTGGCAATATTGCCGTAGAATTGGGCCGTACCGTTAAGTGGGATCCATCGACCGAAACATTTGTGGATGATACCGATGGTGCCGCCGCAGCCATGTTACACTACGATTACCGTAGTGGATGGAGTCTATTGTAGAACTTTAAGCTCTAAAATATTTAAAGTAAGGGGTGCCATATCGGTACCCCTTTTTTTTAACTCTTTTCACTGAGAATAAGCCAACGCATCTCCTTTTCGTGCAATTTTTGGCTGAGCGCCGAAATCTTTTGCGATTTCTCAAACAAAATGGTATGGTCCAGATTACCCGTGTTCAGTTCATCATCCAATAGCTTTCGCTCCTGCTCGAGGATAGCAATATCGGTCTCGAGTTGCTCTAGTTCGCGTTTCTCATTAAAGGTGAGTTTCTGGCTCTCTATTTTTTTAGCTATTGGCTCAGATTGAATTTTAACGGTTGGTGCAGCTGCCTTCTCGAGTGCTGCCAATTCGCGAGCCGACTCCCTGTATTGCGCATAGTTGCCCGGGAAATCAGCAATGATACCGGCTCCTTCAAATACAAAAAGGTGATCAACAATTTTGTCCATAAAAAATCTGTCGTGCGAAACCACTACAACGCAACCCCCGAACGACTGCAGATACTCCTCAAGGATATTGAGGGTTAGAATGTCGAGGTCGTTGGTGGGTTCATCGAGGATGAGAAAATTGGGATTTTGCATCAGCACTGTGCAAAGGTATAGGCGTCGTCGTTCCCCACCACTTAATTTCTCGATATAGTCATATTGAACAGCCGGCGGAAAAAGAAACCGGGTGAGCATTTGTGTTGCCGAAATTTCGGTTCCATCGTCAAATCGAATCTGTTCTGCAATTTTTTGAACTGCATCGATTACCTTATCGCGAGGGCCAAACGTAATGCCTTCTTGGCGGTAATAGCCAAACCGGATGGTTTTCCCAGGGTCGATGGTCCCATGATCGGGCGATATACCTCCGGTAATCAAATGCAGGAAGGTTGATTTTCCCGTTCCGTTTTTTCCAACAATTCCTACCTTTTCGAACCTAGAAAAGCTATAGCTGAAGTCTTTAAGGAGTTCAATATCTCCATAAGCCTTCGACAAGTGTTTGATGTCGAGAATTTTTTTGCCTATTCGGGCCGAGGTAACCGACAGATTCACCGATTTGTCCTCAATGCGGCCGGTGGCGCGTTCTTTTAAATCGTCGAAAGCATCGACCCTGTATTTGGCTTTGGTGGTGCGGGCCTTGGGCATTCGCCGAATCCATTCAATTTCGGTGCGCATCAGGTTTCGGGCTTTGCTGATTTCAGCCTGCTGCGCGTTTATTCGATCTTCACGCTTCTCGAGAAAATAGCTGTAGTTGCCCTGGTACCTAAATAGCTCATTCTGGTCTATCTCCAAAATGACGTTGCAAACCCGATCAAGAAAGTATCGGTCGTGTGTGACCATCAAAAGGGTCGATTTTGATTTTCGAAGGTATTCTTCGAGCCACTCAATCATATCGGTATCGAGGTGGTTGGTTGGTTCGTCGAGCAAGAGCAAATCGGGTCGGTTTATGAGCACCTTGGCCAGTCCCAGCCTCTTCTGTTGGCCTCCGGAGAGTTCTCCAACCTTCAGATCGAGTTTGTCTATCTTAAGTTGCGACAATATCTGTCGTATCTCTACCTCAGTGTCCCACGCTTCGAGCGCGTCGATCTGCGACGAAAGACGGCTTACTGCCTCATGATTGTTGTTGGCGATTGCCTCTTCGAAGGCTTTTATAGTGGCAATCTTTTCACTGTTGGTGGTAAAAACTTCTTCCAGAATGGTGTTGCCCGGATTTAGGGCAGGAACCTGTTCGAAATAGCCAAAGGTGACGTCATTGGTGCGGGTTACCAGCCCTGAATCGGGCGAATCTAACCCTGCTAAAATGGAGAGCAGGGAGGTTTTCCCTGCACCGTTTCGGGCAATAAGGGCGGCTTTGTCTCCCTGATTAATGGTAAACGAAAGGTTGTCGAAGAGGAGCAAGTCGCCGTAACGTTTGGCTACTTTTTCGGCTTGCAGTAAGGGTTTGGCCATGAAGTGGAAATTTCAGCAAAAGTAGGAAAAAGCCGCAGAGTTATGTCTATCCTTTGCCGGCTTATGTCGTCGCAGTCATTGGCTTTTAGAGTCTATTGCCGAGAAGCGGTTTTAAATTGACCTACCGCCTGCCATTTTTAATACCAATGGTTTCAGTAAAAATGTTGATTTTTGCATTTATGCTAATTAGAGAACCATGAAAAAGTCCGATCGCTTTAAGGCTATAATCAACTATTTTCAGACTGCGATGCCGGTGGCAGAAACTGAGTTGTCCTACGAAAACCCATTTCAACTGATTGTTGCCGTAATCCTCTCGGCACAATGCACCGACAAGCGGGTAAATCAGATAACTCCCTCATTGTTGCAGCGATTCCCTACGCCAGCAGCAATGGCCGGGGCTGACTCGGCCGAGGTTTTTGAATACATACGCAGCTGCTCCTACCCGAACAACAAGTCAAAACATCTGGTTGGCATGGCAAAGATGCTGGTAGCCGACTTTAACGGAGAGGTGCCATCGGATATCGTTGCATTGCAAAAGCTTCCTGGTGTGGGACGGAAAACAGCCAATGTGGTTGCCTCAGTAGTGTACAATCAGCCTGCAATGGCTGTCGATACACATGTTTTCAGAGTTGCTGCCCGCATTGGTCTAACCTCGGCGGCCAAAACGCCACTGGCAGCCGAGAAACAACTGATACAGCACCTTCCTAAGGCCTTGGTATCGACTGCTCACCATTGGCTAATTTTACACGGACGGTATGTCTGTAAAGCCAGACGTCCACTATGCACTCAATGTGGCTTAACAGAAGTTTGCAAGTTTTTTACTTCAGCCAATAAAGAGAAGACTTAATGCCATAAGTACCATTCCACCTGTTATTCCATAGATGGCCAGATGGTGCTCTCCGTAAGCTTCAGCCGATGGCAGCAGTTCGTCGAGCGAAATAAAGACCATAATTCCCGCCACACCGGCCATAACAGCTCCAAAGATAACCTCGCCATTTTCAGGGGTGAAGAACGGTATAAGCAACCAATAGGCCACAAGTGCCCCAATGGGTTCTGCCAGTCCAGATAAGAACGACAGAAAGAAGGCTTTTTTACGGTTCCCCGTAGCAAAAAAAACAGGTACCGATACGGCAATTCCCTCGGGTATATTGTGAATGGCAACGGCTAGGGCTATGGGGATTCCAATCTTAGGATCCTTTAATACCGACATAAAAGTGGCGATGCCTTCCGGAAAATTATGAATGGCAAGGGTTACCGATGTGAGAATTCCCAAACGATAGAGTTTTCGGAAGCGGATGGCATCTTTTTCGGAATTCATCGATTCGAGCGATCGCATTTCATGTGGGTTTTCACCGCTGGGGATCAATTTGTCGATGAGGGCAATAAGCAGCATTCCACCAAAGAACGAGATTAAAGTGTACAGGTTTCCATAAAATTCGCCATACTGTTGTATGAATGCAGTCCGCGATTCGGGAAAGATTTCAACGAACGCAATGTAGATCATTACTCCAGCAGATAACCCAAGCGAAAGGGCCAGTAGTTTGGTGTTGGTACGTTTCGCCACCAATGCAATGGCGCTTCCGATGCCCGTCGATAAACCGGCAAAAAGAGTGAGCAGCAGGGCAAACTGTACGTTGTTATCCATTATTTATAGAAAGGCAGCAGGTTGGCTTTGGGTATTCAAAGTACAAAGTTAATATAAATTGGGTTAGACCTTTTGTCGACAACCGAGGTTGCATGGCTCACAAAAATGCTCCATTTAAAAGGAACGGGTGCAAATTCGGTTCAAAAGAACTCCAGAAAAATTCAGTGGATAGGATTGTGGACCTGTTTTGCCCATGGGAGATACCAATTTATACTCATTTTAAGTTTGTAATTCATGCAATCTTTTTAATTTTGCCTCAACCAATTCTTAATTAAAACGTGTAGTTATGGCTTATGTAATTAACGATGATTGTATCGCATGCGGGACTTGCATCGATGAGTGTCCTGTTGATGCCATCAATGAAGGAGATATTTATGTGATTGATCCTGAATTGTGCACCGACTGTGGATCATGCGTTGAAGTTTGTCCCACCGAAGCAATTCATCCTGGAGAATAACATCCGGTAATACGAAATGATGCCTGCAGATTACCACTGCAGGCTTTTTTTTGTTTTTTCGCAACCAATTCCTCTTTCAATGGTTGCAATCTTTCGCTTTTGCAACCGAAAATAGATTTTTTATACTTTAATTTCTCGGTTCAATTATTTCCTACTTTTAACCTCGATAATTCCGATACCTTGTACATTTATATTGCCAAGCGCATGGAAGACAATCGGGTAGTGGTGGTTAACAGTAAGATCGCCCATTACGATGCTCCGGCATCATCGCATCTGTTTTTAACATCCAGTTCAGCCGAGGCGGCAGAGTCAATTCTGCAGACCGATGCCCGTATTGTTGAACTTGTTGGCGGCGATGGGACACTCTCTGCTACCTTGAACGATGTGCTTGCAGTCCGTCCCGATTTTCTTCAACAGCGCGAGATTGTTATAAACCCCAAGGGGTCTGGCAACGACCGCATCAAATCATTACGGGAGCTTGCCAAGGAAAGAGGGTTGGAGGGTGCTGTTTCCGCTCCCTGCCTAATTACCGACGACTATTTGTTGGCCACCATCAATGGGAAATACCGGCGTTATGTATTCAATATTGCGGGCATTGGGCTCGATTCGCACACACTGCTTGAATACGAAGCAATGCGCAAATGGCTGGTGCCTGCGAAACTCCGTTATTTTGGTGCGGCCTCGCGGTCGATCTTCAGGCTGAATGGCTATAAGGGGAACGTTAACTACCGACTTAGCGACGCTTTAGCTAAGTCGGCTGAACCCATCATGTTTCTGTTTATGCTGGGAAAATATTTTGGGGGTGGTATGGCGGTTAACCATAAACTTAACCTCAACGACGGCCGATTTGAATCGCTCATTCTGAGCAGGGGCAGTCATGGAAAATTGTTTGCTGCACTTTTTGCCATT
>CAYGIQ010000028.1:7154-22407 GCA_964349885.1 uncultured Prolixibacteraceae bacterium
TTTCGGTGCTGCAGAAATCACAGGAGGGTAATCCTTTGGTTGATTATCTTGAGACCACAGACCGTTTGCAACTTACCTTGTCGAGTCGCGATACGTTTTTTTTCGAAAGCGATGGAGAGGTTCTATCCGATTCGGGCCGACCGGTAGAGGTGCACGATTTGCAGATAGAAACGGCGGGTAAAATTACCTATCGACTTGAGTAGGTTTTTATTCCCGGGCAAAAGCAAATTTCGAAAATTTTGGCAGCAATTGACATTACGAGAGAAAGTGTAACATCACAATGAAACCAACTGCCACTGCCCAAAAAGGTTAAAGACCCATAAGCTCCCTCTTCAGAAAGTCGGTTTTCATCTTGTACAAATGCATGGTGGTGTTGCCCCCCCTTATGCCATGGTTCCGGTTTGTGTAAATCATCATATCGAACTGCACACCTGCCTGAACCAGTGCTTCGGCATACTCCATGCTGTTTTGCACATGCACATTGTCATCGGCCGATCCATGCACCAAAAGCATCCTTCCTTTAATTTTATCGGCATGGAAAATGGGTGAGTTATCGTCGTATCCATTGGGATTTTCATTGGGCGTTCGCATGAACCTTTCGGTATAAATGGTATCGTAAAACCGCCAGGAGGTTACCGGCGCAACCGAAATGCCAGCTCTAAACAAATCGCCTCCTTTCGACATGGAGAGACCTACCATAAACCCGCCGTAGCTCCAGCCCCAAATGGCTATTTTTGATGCATCGACATACGATTGCGCTGCCAGGAAACGGGCTGCCTCAACCATGTCGTCCGACTCGAGCTTGCCAAGCTGCATATACGTTGCCTTTCGAAAGGCTTCTCCTCTGGCTGCTGTTCCCCGTGGATCGACACTTACCACCAGAAATCCCTCCTGAGCAAGGTATTCATTCCATCCTACTCTGAAGTTGTCGGCTACCTGCTGACTATTTGGACCGCTGTATTGTGTTATGAGCACCGGATATTCCTTTTGAACATCGAAGTTAAGTGGTTTGAGCATCCAACCGTTTAGCTCAATTCCATCGCGGGTAGTGAAGGTGAAAAATTCCCTTACCGGCAGATTGAACTGCTGCAGGGTTGCCTTGAGTTGTTCATTGTTTTCGAGCACCCTGATCTGTTTGCCCTGCCAGTCGTGCAATGTAACCATATTGGGTGTTGAAGCACTGCTGTAATAGTTGGTGAAATATTTAAATCCTTTCGAGAAAACCGCACGGTTGGTGCCCTCCAGCGTCGAAAGCTTGCCTTTCCGGCGTCCATCTTGCGAGGTAAAGTAAACCTCGCGTCGAAGGGGAGAGGTGGCAGCTGCCTGATAATAAAATAGACGGCGGGTAGGATCGTAGCCGTAAAAATCGGTGACATCAAATTCGCCTGAGGTGAGTCTGGCTATCTCAAAACCATTGCGATCGTGCAGGTAAAGATGCGAATAACCCGATCGCTCGCTGGTTACAACAAAGTTTCCGTTGTCGAGATAGATAAAGTTGTCGAGAATGGATTCATCCACAAATTTCTCATTGCGTTCTCTGAAAATCAAGCGGGCATCGCCAGTGAACGGGTTGGCGTAGAGCACATCGAGCTGGTTCTGACGCCGGTTCATGCGCATGATTACGAGGTCTGATGCATCGGGTGTCCATTTTAGGCGTGGGATGTAGATATCGGTCTCTGAACCTATATCGGCCTTAATGGTGGTTCTGGAGCGAATTTCATACACCAGTACCTGCACCTCTGAATTTTTTTCTCCGGCTTTGGGATATTTAAAAGTTTCGTTGTGCGGGTAAAGGGTGTATTCGTCGTAAGAGGGTTTGTCGCCGCGGAACATGGTCATTCCAAATTCCTTCACCTCGGTCTCATCAAAGCGAATGAAAGCCAAGAATCTACTGTCGGGCGACCAATCAAATGCCTTGTGAAATCCAAACTCTTCCTCGTACACCCAGTCGGGTATGCCATTGAGGATCTCATTCTTTTTTCCATCGTAGGTAATTTGGGTTTCGGTGCCAAATCGCAGACTCTTTATGAAAATATTGTTGTCGCGAACATAGGCAATACGCTCGCCATCGGGTGAAAAAGTGGCTACTTGCTGCCGTCCATTTTCCGACAACGGCAGAAGCTCTTCTGATACATTGTTCCAGACATAATAGGCGGCTGTGAAGGAGTGTCTGTAAATCGACTGAACATCGGTGGTAAGCAATATCTTACCTTCGTCGCTACTGAACTCATAGTTGCTGAATCTCGAAATGGGTGCATTTTGCACTTTTGCAAGGTCAAAAACAACCGATACTTTTTGTCCGGTTTGGTAGCTGTAACGAACAATTTGGGTTCCGTTTTCCATCACTGTAAAGTGGTTGCCATCGTTCATTGACCTCAATCCCATCACCGATCGTTGGGTGAAAGTTCCCTTCAGAAACAGATCGTCGAGTGTAATTTGCGTTTGGGCCACCGATAAGAAGGATGACAAGAAAAGCAGTAAGAAAAATCTAACAAAATGCATAGCCGTGGTATTAAGATTCAACCCATTTACCCCATGACTTATAAAAAGCCTTTCGGTACGAGTCTGCTAAAATAAGAAATTCGGTTTTAAACCCACTTGTAGTTGGTCTCTTTTGGGGGGTTTCGTGCATTCCGATGGATGTCTGACGCCGAATGGCGACCAATTCACGACCTTCATTTAACAGAGTGGGATAAAAGCTTTAACAGGATGAGCTGATTCATGTTAAAGTATTATCTTTGCAGCTCGAATTTTTCAGGTGCATCAGTGTATGGTAAAGATAAAATTTCCCGACAATACAACCCGTGAGTTTGAATCGGGAATAACCGGGATTCAGATTGCAGAGTCAATTTCAAGCCGGCTGGCCAAAGAGGTACTCTCGGTATCGGTCGATGGTGAAGTGTGGGATTTAACCCGCCCTATTACGCGCGATGCTGCTATCAAGTTGCATACATGGGACGATCGGGAGGGGAGAGATACTTTTTGGCACTCATCGGCACACTTGATGGCCGAAGCCATTGAGAGTTTCTATCCCGGAACCAAATTTGGCATAGGACCTACTGTAGAAAATGGTTTCTATTACGACATAGATTTACCAGGTGGTCAACAGCTTACTGAAAAGGATTTGGAGCGGGTTGAGAAAAAAATGCTTGAGCTGTGCCGTCAAAATGAGGCTATTGTGCGTGCGCCCATTTCCAAAAACGATGCCCTTACACTGTTTTCGGCGAAAGGCGATGAACTTAAACTGGAGTTGATCAACGAACTCGAAGATGGTACCATTACCCTATACAGTCAGGGAAATTTCACAGATTTGTGTCGTGGACCGCACCTGCCAAATGCCGGTTATATTAAGGCCATCAAACTAATGTCGATAGCCGGGGCATATTGGCGTGGCGACGAAAAAAATAAAATGCTTACCCGCGTTTATGGTATTACTTATCCTAAGCAAAAGTTGCTCGAAGAGTATTTGGTAATGCTCGAAGAAGCCCGCAAACGCGATCACCGAAAAATTGGAAAAGAACTGGAACTTTTTACGTTCAGCGAAGCGGTGGGTCAGGGATTGCCCCTTTGGTTGCCAAAAGGCGCCCAGCTGAGATCGCAGCTCGAAGAGTTTCTGCGTAAAATTCAGAAGCGTTTTGGCTACGATCAGGTAATTACTCCGCATATCGGCAATATTCAGTTGTACAAAACTTCGGGGCATTACGAGAAGTATGGAAAAGACTCCTTTCAGGAAATACGAACACCTGTCGAAGGAGAATCCTACCTGCTAAAACCCATGAATTGCCCGCACCACTGCGAAATATACAAATCTAAGCCCCACAGCTATAAAGATCTGCCCGTTCGAATGGCCGAATTTGGAACGGTTTACCGGTACGAAATGAGTGGCGAATTGCATGGGTTAACCCGCGTACGTGGATTCACGCAAGACGATGCCCACATATTCTGTCGGCCCGATCAACTAAAAGAGGAGTTCAAGAAGGTAATCGATATTGTATTTATCATATTTAAGGCCCTCGATTTTAAGGAGTACCGTGCACAGATTTCGCTGCGCGATCCTGCAAAACCTGAAAAGTACATCGGAAGTACCGAAAACTGGGACAAGGCCGAACTGGCAATCATTGAAGCCTGCGATGAGAAGGGACTGTCGACTGTGACAGAATTGGGGGAGGCTGCTTTTTATGGTCCGAAACTTGATTTTATGATCAAAGATGCACTCGGACGCAGTTGGCAACTGGGAACCATTCAGGTTGATTACAATCTGCCCGAGCGGTTTCAGCTTGAATATATTGGAGCCGACGACAAGCGGCATCGGCCAGTAATGATACACCGTGCGCCGTTTGGCTCAATGGAGCGCTTTGTAGCTGTTCTTATTGAGCATACTGCCGGTAAATTTCCACTTTGGCTCACACCTGAACAGGTAGTGGTGATGCCCATCAGTGAAAAATACAACGAATATGCACGCAAAGTTTCAGATATTTTAAATTTTTCCGATATTCGCAGCTTCGTTGACGAGCGTAACGAAAAGATAGGCAGAAAGATACGCGACAATGAACTGAAACGTATTCCCTATCTTCTGGTCGTAGGCGAAAAAGAAGAGGATACTACCTCTGTTTCTGTAAGAAAACAGGGTGAAGGCGACAAAGGCTCCATGGCTGTGGATGCGTTTGTTCGTTTCATTCAGGAGGAGGTAAATAACCAGTTAAATGGATTGTATAATTAATTATAGGAGGACCTGAATTATAGCTGTCAAAAAAGTTATTACAAGGAGCAACCGGCCCGAAATTAACGATACCGGTGGGTATCGTATCAATGAAAGAATTAAGGTTGCCCAAGTGCGGCTCGTTGGCGAGAATATTGAAACCCCCGGGGTCTTTGCACTGCGCGATGCCTTAAAAATGGCCGACAGTATGGATCTTGATTTGGTTGAAATATCGCCCAAAGCCGATCCGCCGGTTTGTAAAATTGTCGATTTCTCTAAGTTTCTCTATCAGCAAAAGAAGAAGCAAAGAGAGATGAAGGCTAAAACAGTAAAAGTTATTGTTAAAGAGATCCGGTTTGGTCCTCAGACCGATGATCATGACTTTAACTTTAAATTGAGGCATGCCGAAAAGTTTCTGCAGGAGGGCGCCAAAGTTAAGGCCTACGTTTTTTTCAAAGGCCGATCCATATTGTTTAAAGAGCAGGGAGAGATACTCCTGCTGCGTTTTGCCACAGCCCTCGAAGAGTTAGGCAAAGTTGAACAGCTTCCCAAACTTGAGGGTAAGCGAATGACCATGTTTATTTCACCCAAGAAAAAATAGAGCTATACGTTAATTATTAAAAAGCAGGAAAATGCCAAAAATGAAAACCAATTCCGGTGCAAAGAAGAGATTCAAACTCACCGGAACAGGAAAAATCAAGAGGAAACATGCTTACAAGAGCCACATCCTTACTAAGAAGAGTACGAAGAGAAAGAGAAATCTTGGGTATTGGACTACCATCGACTCTACCAATGTATCGAATGTGAAGCTTTTGCTGAACATGAAGTAATTTGATTTCGATTGAAGAATTAGTGTTATTAACCTGATAATTGTGCAATAAGTCCCTAAAAGTGGGCGCCAATTGTCAAAAATGAAAAAGTATGCCAAGAAGTGTAAATCATGTAGCATCACGGGCCCGAAGGAAGAGGCTGCTCAAATTAACAAAAGGTTATTTCGGCTCCCGTAAAAACGTTTGGACAGTAGCGAAGAATACTTGGGAAAAAGGCCAACAGTATGCCTATCGCGATCGTCGTCAGAAAAAGAGAAATTTCCGTTCGCTCTGGATTCAGCGTATCAACGCCGCGGCTCGTCTCGAAGGACTGTCGTACTCGCAGTTGATAGGTCTGATGAAAAAGGCCAATGTTGAAATGAACCGCAAGGTTTTGGCCGATTTGGCTATGAACCACCCGGTGGCTTTCAAAGCTGTTGTCGACAAAGTGAAATAGTATACCTCTTTAGGTGAAATATAGCAAACCCGGATTTCGATCCGGGTTTTTTTATTGCTATACTTGATCGATAATTCGTTACGCCCGATACAAATATCCCATGTCTGCAACCGAAAACATTCTGCTGAAACATATAGCTGCGGAACTTTCCTGCCGTTTTGGTACCGGTTGTTTAATCCATGAGGCAGTGCCTCTTGCGGGTGGATCCATTCACCGCGCCCTAAAGCTTGCAACATCGGCCGGAAATTTTTTTCTCAAGTGGAGTCTTACCGCAGCTGCCGATATTTTCATACGGGAAGCCGAGTCGTTGCAAATTTTGCAATCGGTGCAGCCCGAGCCTTTGGTTATCCCTTCGGTTGTGGGGGTAGGAGCCGTTGGGGAGCAACCGGGTTTCCTGCTGTTGGACTACCTCGAGCCTGATCGGGTCTCCAACTGCGATGCTATGCTGGGGAGGGGTCTGGCCGCTTTACACCTTCACCCAGGGGCTTCGGAATTTGGATTTTTTCACAACAACTATTGTGGCGCGACCGAACAAGATAATCGGTGGAGTACAAATTGGGCCGAGTTTTACGCCCACCAGAGGGTTGGCAGTTTGATCAGCCGGCTATCAAGAACCAAGCGTTTGAGCAGTTTTGATAGAGAGATGTTTAACCGGTTTATTATCAAACTCCCACAGCTATTGCCAGATGGGCAACGCCCATCGCTCATACATGGGGATCTTTGGTCGGGCAACTGTATGAATACCTCCTCAGGGCCAGCGCTGATTGATCCGGCCGCATATTATGCCGACCACGAAATGGAATTGGGTATTATGTCCCTCTTTGGGGGCTTTTCAGACGAATTTTGGGAAGGGTACCACGAAATGTTTCCCCCAGCGCCAGATTGGCAGGCACGAGTCGAAATCTATCAGGTTTACCATCTGCTTAACCACCATCTACTGTTTGGTGGTTCCTACCTTGCTGCTGCTTTGCGCATTGTAAGGCGCTATGTATAAGGATAGTAGGTCTCCCAAGAAACAATGCTGTCGGTCAGTTTTCGTTTCTTCTCAGCAATTTCTCCCAGAGGATATCCTATAGGTACAAGAGCCAGTGGGTCGATATGTGCCGGAAGTTGAAGGGCCTTTTTAACGATATTTGGATCGAAGTTGCACACCCAGCAAGTTCCCAACCCCAGATTGGTAGCCGCCAGGGTGAGATGGTCTACCGCGATGGCCACATCAACATCGCCAAAATCTTTTTGGTCGATGGGGCGCTTCCACGATGATTTGCGGTCGGTGCAAGCAGCAATCACCACAGGGGCAGTCCGAAACCATGGCCGGTTGTAGGCCATAAACAACTCTTCGAGTTTGGTTCGTTCGGTAACCACTACAAAGTGCCATGGCTGATAGTTTACTGCCGATGGGGCCAAATGTGACTGATCCAGTAACTTAAGCAAGGTCTCTTTTGATACTTCGCGGGTTTTAAACTTGCGGGCCGAATACCGATCCTGAATTACCTGTTCAAATTCCATTCTCTAATTTTCTGATGATGGCTATGGGTCCATCGGGTGAATTGCAGGTATCAAAGATAGTCTTTTCCGATCAACCTTCTGGAGCAGGGTATTCAGTTCCGTTTTTTCAGTGATTGATTTACAATGGGGTTTCGAAGACCTCCAATGGTTAATTTTTGTACCTTTGGCATCCTTGTTTGAAGAAATCGAAACGCTGGCCTGTCATGGAGAAATTGAAGCGAGCCTATATCATAGTGCAGCGTAACCGTAAACGCATTGTATTGCCTGAGGGTACCGATCACAAAATTTTACGTGCTGCCGGTATTGCCCTTAAGGAGAACCTTGCTCACATCATTTTGCTGGGCGATGTTGACGCAATCGAAAATGCGGCTGCGTCTATTGGCGTTGACGTTTCTGGCGCTGAATTGGTGAACCCATCCACCGATAACCGCAGGAAAAGCTATGCCGAACTGATGGTTAAGCGTCGTCAGGAAAAGGGACTTACCTTCGATGAGGCCTATCAGAAGCTTGCCGATCCTCTTGTCTTTGCTCCCCTTATGCTGCTCAGTGGAGATGCCGATGGAGAGCTGGCAGGTTCACAATATTCAACAGGAGACATTCTTCGGCCCGCTTTTCAGTACATTGGCAAACAGCCTGGTATTTCTGCTGTTTCCGGTGCGTTTTTCATGTTTGTTAATGATCCCCATTTCGGACACGAAGGGTTCTTGGTGTTTGCCGACTGCTCCGTGCAACCGGAACCCGATGCGCGACAATTGGCAGAAATTGCTGTTCAGACTGCCCGCACTGCCCGCACGGTGCTCGATACCGAGCCCCGGGTGGCAATGCTTAGTTTTTCTACCAAAGGAAGTGCTTCTCACCCATTGGTAGATAAGGTAGTAGAAGCTACCCGGCTGGCAAAAGAGATGGATCCGGGATTGATTATCGATGGTGAACTGCAGCTTGAGGCAGCGCTGATTCCGGAAGTAGCTCAGCTTATTGTCCCCAACAGTGAAGTGGCTGGCAGGGCCAATGTTCTGGTTTTCCCGGGGCTCGAAGCTGCCAACATTGGCTATAGTCTGGTTCAGCGATTGGCCAAGGCAGAAGCAATAGGTCCGGTTTTACAGGGATTGGCTGCTCCTGTTAACCATGTTTCCCGGGGATGTACCGTTGGTCAGCTGGTGAATCTAATTGTAGTTACCGCTCTTCAGGCGATTGGTCTGGATCAGAACAGTTAGCCGTTTCCCTAAAAGTCAAATTACCATTCGATTGTCCCTCTGTTGTGGGCAGACAGATAGTCGTTGGCTTTACTAAAGTGCTTGTTGCCAAAAAAACCTGCATGGGCCGATAATGGCGAGGGATGTACCGATTCCAGTATCAAATGTTTTTGTGCATCAATCAATTGCCGCTTTTGGCGTGCATAATTCCCCCATAACATAAATACCACATTTTGAGCTGATTCGGACAACTGGGCTATGGTGCGGTCGGTAAAAGTTTCCCAGCCCCGCTTTTGGTGTGAACCTGCTTTCCCGGCTTCTACCGTTAGGGTTGCATTCAAAAGCAAGACCCCCTGATTGGCCCATCGCTCCAAATTTCCACTTCGTGGTACTGGCAATCCAAGATCGTTTTCTATCTCGCGAAAAATGTTGCGCAGCGAAGGGGGATGAGGCACTCCGTTGGGTACCGAAAAACAGAGTCCATGCGCCTGATTTGGCTGATGATAAGGATCCTGCCCTAAAATGACTACCCTTACCGAAGCAACAGGGGTGTGGTTGTATGCATTGAATATTAGCGACCCCGGGGGATAAACCGTATGGTTGTGGTAAGCCTCCTTTACAAATTCCACCAGACTTGCGAAGTAGGGTTGCTCAAACTCCTCTTTTAAGAGCAGAGCCCACGAGGGTTCTATTTTTACCTGCATGTTGTTAACCTTTTTAGCAAAGTTAGCCATTTACGAATTTCTTTTTCGTCAACATTTTCAGATACTCAACTAGCACCAATTTACATTCCTTCAAACCGAATTTTCTCCTTGGTCAGGATCTCCTTGGGAAATGTGAGTTTATTGGCAGCAAAAGGATAGTTTTGTAAAAATGAATTACAGCCTTTCAGGTTGATGGTCAGGAGGGCTTTATTTTTGGATTTCAGAAAATGGAAAAAAGATCGCTGCCTGTAGCGCTATGGTCGAGCTTGGCATTAATTGGTATAAGCTCTGCGTGTTATAAATCTGCCCCTGGCATAAGTGCTGGTGTGCCCCCCAATATTATATACATATTGGCCGACGATCTTGGCTACGGCGATCTGGGGTGTTTTGGCCAGCTAAAGATTGAAACGCCCCACATTGACGCCCTTGCCGCAGGGGGAGTTGTTTTTACCCAACATTATACCGGGGCACCGGTGTGCGCACCTGCCCGATCGGTCTTGTTAACAGGTTTGCACAGCGGAAAGACTCAGGTAAGGGGAAACGATGAGTGGAGTGAACGTGGGAATGTATGGAATTACCGGACCATGATTGCTGATTCAACGCTTGAAGGTCAAAAGCCTCTGCAGCGTGGAACCTATACCTTGGGATCTCTCATGAAAGATGCTGGCTACCGTACCGGATTAGTAGGGAAATGGGGGTTGGGTGCTCCACATACCGAGAGTATTCCCAACAACCTCGGATTTGACTATTTTTACGGATATAACTGTCAGCGGCAAGCCCATACGCTCTATCCGGTTCATCTTTGGGAAAACAAACTAAAAATCCCCCTTCGAAACGATACGATATCACCTCATACGCGGCTCGCAGCTGGTTCCGATCCATACGATATGGCTGCTTATGCTCCATTTATGCTTACCGATTATGCCCCCGATTTGATGTTCGATGCCTTAACCCGGTTTGTAGGTGACCACGCCCATCAGCCATTCTTTCTGCTATGGGCTACCCCGGTTCCGCATGTTCCGCTTCAGGCTCCTCAGCGGTGGATCGACTATTATGTAAATAAGTTTGGCGAAGAAGAACCCTACCTTGGAGACAAAAATTATTTTCCACATCGCTATCCCCGTGCGGCGTACGCTGCGATGGTTAGCCATTTCGATGAGCAGGTGGGCATGTTGATTTCGCAACTGAAGGATATGGGGGTTTTTGACCAAACACTCATAATATTGACCAGCGATAACGGACCTACCTATAACGGAGGCACCGATTCTCCTTGGTTTAATAGTGGTGGCCCATTCCGGAGTGGTTATGGATATGGGAAAGGATTCCTTCATGAAGGAGGTATCAGAGTCCCTATGGTTGCTTCATGGCCTGATGTAATTGCTCCAGCATCGGTGTCTGACCACCCTTCTGTTTTCTATGATGTAATGCCTACTTTGGCCGATGTAGCGGGCATCGATGTGCCGGTTGATACCGATGGTATCAGTTTTCTACCATCCCTTAAAGGGGTCCCACAAACAAAGCATGCTTATCTCTATTGGGAATTTCCAGACAACGGGGGACAAATAGCGGTTCGGATTGATAATTATAAGGCACTTCTGAAGGATATTCACGGTGGTAATCACGTATGGCAACTTTTCGACCTGGATGCAGATCTAATCGAAGCAAATGATATAGCCGACCGTCATCCTGATGTAATATCACGGGTGTTGAATATTGTGCAAGAAGCACATACTCCTTCCGATAATCCCCTTTGGAAATTTCAGTTCCTTGATCCGGGGTAAATCCTGCAGTTTTGATATTTTTTAAAGGCAGTTGCCATGATATGCTTATGCTAACCAAATATTTAATCCACTTCAGGGTTAAGCAAAATCCATTTTGGCATGGAATGCCGATCTGAAGAATGTATTGTGTTCTTTTACAAATTCCGGATGTCCGGTTATTGAAATCGTTTTGTTTTCGATAACATAGACAGTGTCGGCCATACTTGCCAAATCGGCACGGTGGGTTACCATGATAATCGCAAGGCGCTCTTTTAATTCCTTTAGCAGTTTGATCACAAAATGCTCGGTCTTTCGGTCCATCGCTGCGGTAGCCTCGTCGAGCAGCAGCAATTGAGGCTTTTTGTACAAAGCCCTTGCAAGTGCGATCAGTTGCCGTTGCCCTCCCGAAAGGTTGGTACTGTTTTCGTTTACTATGGTTGCATAACCCTGCTGCAGTTCCATAATGTAAGGATGAAAACCAAAGTCGTGGCAAAAACGTACTACTTTTTCCGGGTCGGGCGATTCCTCCATGGCAATGTTTTCAAGGAGTGTCGCATTAAACAACCTTACATGCTGAGGAACTATCGCCACTTTTTCTCTCCATAAAGGGGTTAATGCACTGCTCCAATCGGTGTTGTTGATTTTAATCATACCTTCTTCGGCTATCTGAAACCTCATTAAAATATCAAGCAGCGTACTTTTTCCGCACCCGACCTCACCAAACAAGGCAATGGTTTGCCCCCTTTGTACAGAAAGCGTTAACTTGCTTAATAATAATCTTTTACCCGGAAACCTGAAGCTAACGCCTTCCATCGACAGGGAAAAATCCATCCCGGGGTCTTTTTCTGAGCGGTTGTTCACATTATTGGGTATATATTCTGGTTGGCTTGCGGCAAATTCAAACATCCGGTTGAATGCAATGCGCGCTTCGTGGAATTGCACCGGGACCATTGAAATTCCAATTAAGGAGGTACCCAGTGTCCCCGCAATGGTAACAATCGCCATCATTTCTCCGAGCAGCATTTGTTCGAGCCAAACCTGATAAACACCAATTGAGATGATGAGGGTCATCCATGCCGAGCTGCTCATAGTGATCCAAAAAATGAGTTTGGAGGAGATTATTCCCAATTGATACGAACTCTGCAGATAGAGATGATAAACCACCGAAACCACCTTCGAGAACCATCCTTCGCCGTTGTATGATTTTACCGCGTTTATTCCTTGAATGGTATCGATGTATTTGCTTTCGGTGTGCGCATAATTCTGCATAACAGCTTCTTGTGAGACTATTATTCGGTGGTTGAAAAACCAAGCTACAACACCAAACAATGGAATGGCCCCCAATACCATATAGCCGGCAACAGGCGAAAGAAAGAAAATATAGACGATGGAGGTGAGCGCAATAAGCAGGTCAATGGCTACCTGACTGCTTAAATTAACCACCACCTTTTGAATACGTTGGGCATCGTTGAGACGGGCTATCATATCGCCAGTGGTTGTGCTGTCGAAAAATGGTTTAGGCAGAAATAGCAGTTTGCCAAAGAAATCGGAGATAAGCCTGAGGTTCATGTCTTTTCCCTGACGGAGAATCAAAACCGACCGAACAAGGCTTAATGCTGCCCTTGCCAGCAGAACCAATCCAAATAGGGCCAACCCTGCAACCAGAGGGGCCGGGTTCTTTGCAGGCAATAACTCGTCAATGAGCTTCTGGGTAAAGATGGCAGTAGCAAGACTTAGAACCGAAATCAGGATGCCCAAAAAGGCAGCAACGCCTAAAACCGGTAGATCGGGTTGTATGAGCCCCAAAATCCATTTTTGCTTTTTGGCCATATCCGCGTCCACTTTTATGAACTTCTTCCCGGGCGTAAGTTGCAACAATGCTTTTGTTTTCCAGATGGCCTCTAGTTCCGGTTCCGATAAGTTTAACAAACCTTTGGCTGGATCTCCAATGGTAAAGGAGCCATTTCGAAAGCCATAACAAACAACGAAATGGTTCATTTTCTCGGCGGTTAGGGTATGGAGGATTACAGGGTTGTTGAGTTCTTTAAGCTTCTCGATATTGGCTGCGTAGCCTCCTGCTTCGAAGCCCATCGATAGCGCAGCCTGGTACAATCCGAGCAGACTCGTTCCGTTGAGGTTGGTACCACTTTCCAACTGCAGTTTCTCCTGGGTGGTGTGTCCTCCGTAGTATTGGGTAATGGAGGCAAGACAAGCCAATCCGCAGTAGGCCTGACTGTATTGCCTGACAAAACTTTTGCTCAGGTTTCTATGGGTTGATTGTGTGCTCATGGTTGTGTGCTTTGGGTTTCGATGATGACCACTGTTTTTTTGTATCTCGGTCGTTGTTGTCGCTCTGAACTGTCGAAAAAAGTGAGGCAAGCAGAAGGCCTGCCATAAAGAAAATACGTGTCATATATTTTATTTTTGAGGGTTTGGCATGGGCGTTTATTATGGGAGCAATGTTGTGTTCAACACCTTTAAGATGGCTTCTGGATGGGTTTCTCCCTGAAACCGAACAAGAAGTTTTTGCTGCCGGTCATAGATATAGGTCGAAGGCAGCGTGGCTTTCCCAAAAGTTTGTTGAAATTTCTGATTGGGATCGATTAGAATAATGAGGTTATCTATCTCATACAGGTTGTATTCAGTTGCAAATTGAGATACCCTTTGGATGGAGTCGTCCGGCGTAACCATTATAATCTGAATTTCCGAAAAGTGGTTGGCATAAGCCGCAATCTCGCTTGCCTCGTACTGACAATAGCCACAATCCGGATGGAAATAGCGCACCACGACAGCTTTATTGGGGTCAAATGAAGTAAGCGCTACCATTTGTCCGTCGATCGATTGAAAATTTGCAGGAGGCAGCTGGGAAATGCCCTCTGCAATTCGTTTCTGTGCATTGTACCCCAAAACAATGTATATGGCAAGCATGGATGCAGCAAATGCAGTAGCGGCTAGAATGGCAATTTTGTAAAACTTTGGCATAGGCTTAGGAGAGGTTAAGTGTAGCAAACATGACCAGCAAAGTCCAGAGCAACAGTCCGCTGCCATAGGATAGGGTAACCATCTTGATTGGCACGCCAAGCCCATTCCAACTATTGGGGTGGTGCACGAGCAATAGTCGACGCACCAGTAAGATAAGCGCGGCGATGTACAAAATTTCAAAAAGGTTGATAAGGCTAAGCGGGTAGTGAAACAGCCTATCGATTGCCGTAATGTCCATTGTATCGATAAGCGACAAAGGCTGGAATTGCAAATCATTGAGGGTTTCGACCTGTTTGAAGAAAACCAAAATAGCCAATTTGGCCAATCCGGAGACTGCAAAGACAAAATCGGCCAGCAATGCAGATTGGAAAAGGTGACCAAGTCGGAGGGGCAGGTTGTAAAGAAACAAGCCCGTATACAAGAACAGGGAGGTGAATACCGATCTAATTAGGATAACAATGGGGATGAGGGCATAGCCAACCCATTGCCATTTTTTGGACAATGCAAAGAGACTCCCGATGCGATCGTAGGCCAGCTGGCCGCCAAAGGTCTGCTGCATTAGAGATTCGGTGAAGTAAAGGTATTGTATGCCGTAAGTTGTTGACATACCTACCAATGACAAACCAAAAAGAAGGTGCCAGGCTTTCATGGTTTAGGGGTAATAAAATGTAACGATCTGCTGTTAAATTAATGGTTGATTTTAATGCTCCGGAGGGTTAATGCATGCTGATCACCCCACAAATTGATGCAAACAATGATTGAGTTGTTGAGGCGTAACCCTTACCAGCTCAATTTTCAAGGTTGGCATGGCTGTTTGTTGTAAGGTTCAGCAATGGATTTTTGCTTCAAATTTTTAAAATCAAGAACATTAATTCATTTTTTATAACTCATTTTTAATTTTCCTGTTATTCTCTCTCATAATCAGGAAATAGAATATGATAAAGCAAATGGATACCAATATCCATCCAAGGTATTGGAGGGACGTGGGATGTAAATAAGCCATTATCGCATTAGCACAGATAAAGATGGTTAAGAATATAATTAAAAGAGTAAGTACTCGGTTTTTGTTCCTAATATTCAGTTTGTCGATATATCTGTGTGTGAATAACAGTAAAATTCCTAATCCTCCAAGAAACACAG
>CAYGIQ010000029.1:0-22213 GCA_964349885.1 uncultured Prolixibacteraceae bacterium
GGAAATACGACAAGGTTGTCGACCAACTATATGAAACCGAGCTTTATAAGCTCCTTGGGAATGCGGTTGTCGACTCGGTTTTTGCCGATTTGCATGCCTTATTTCAACCGGGTTTTGGCGAAAATGAGGAAAAAATTGCCGTAGCACAGGGGGAACTTATCTCCACCCAGCTGTTTACCCTACTTATGAAGGAAAGTGGTTTTCCGACCACGCTGCTGCCGGCACTCGATTATATGCGGATTGATGCCGACAGAGCTGCCGATCTGCCCTCTATCGAAGCGTTGCTAGATTCGGTAATTTCAAAATCAGAGAAGGCCGATTACTATATCACGCAAGGGTTTATTTGCCGTAACCCAAAGGGAGAAATCGACAATCTCGATCGCGGCGGAAGTGACTACACGGCCTCTCTTGTTGGAGCTGCCCTTCATAGTGAGGAGATTCAAATCTGGACCGACATCGATGGATTTCACAACAATGATCCCAGATTTGTTGAAAACACCCGAAAAATTGATCAACTCTCTTTTAACGAAGCTGCCGAGCTGGCTTATTTCGGAGCTAAGATCTTGCATCCTCAAACCATCGCTCCTGCCAAGGGGAAAAATATACCGGTACGGTTAAAGAATACCATGAATCCTACCGACGGTGGCACTCTAATTACGATGGAATCAGATAACAGCGGCATCAAAGCGGTTGCTGCAAAAGATGGCATAACTGCCATTAAAGTGCGGTCTGGACGAATGCTTATGGCCTATGGCTTTCTGAAACGGATTTTCGAGGTTTTCGAATCCTATAAAACGCCCATCGACATGATTTCCACCTCAGAAGTTGCTGTTTCAATTACCATCGATAATACCCGTAATCTCGATAAAATCAGTGAGGATTTGCTCTCTTTCGGCGAGGTCGAAATCGACAAGGATATGAGTATTGTCTGTATTGTTGGCGATATCATTCGTGAAGAATCGGGGTTTGCTTCACGGGTATTTCATGCCCTCGATGGGATTCCCATTCGGATGATTTCTTATGGTGGTAGCCGTTACAACATCTCTGTTTTGGTTCCAACTGCCCATAAAAAACACACACTTCAAACCCTTAGCGATAAGTTGCTCTCATAGATAGGGTTGCTTTCATGCTTTCTGAACATCAGTTTGAGTTGGGGTAGATGCTGGACAGTTCGGGTTTATTGCGATTTTTTTACCACCGGAATTGTGCTCCTAAGGTAAATATTTTTCAGGTTGCTGTAATCGTATAGGTAGAAACCGTCGGCACCAATCATAAAAAGGTATCCGTTAACTGGGATTACATCGTATGCACGAATGCCTGGAAAGTGCGCCAGCTGGTTGAAACCCACCCTGCTTTTGTCTGTGGCATCAAAAACTTTCAATCCTGCGTCACCATCGCATACAAAAAGCGCCGATCCGTCGATGCCTAACCCAAATGGACTGGTCATATTAAAGGACCCTACCAGTGTGTTGTTTTTATAGTCGGCCGAAAGCTGAATAACGTCCAACCGATTGGTATTGCTTCTGCATGGTTGGCCCCCTCTCAGAGTAACGTAGGCAAAACCGTCGGCAACTACAACAGGGTCGCAACTGGTTACATGCCAGAAATTGGTGACATGTTTCGGCGCCAAAGGTACCTGCAAACTCAGAATGATCATACCCGACATTGTTCCAAGGAACATATGATTGTCGTAAAGAAACATGGTTTCTACCTCCCATCCCACATATTGCGAGCCGGCAGAAACAGGGTTCTCTGATGTCCGGATATCGAACATATAACATCTTGAATTGTCAACGGCATAGAGATAATCCGAATGGATTCCAAACCGTGCCATAGAGCCCCCAACCCCAAAACTGGTCGATGCCGACACCCCGGTTGATGCGCTGTAACTCGACAACATTCTGTCTGATTCCATTGATTTCCATGCAGGGTAAATCGGATAGTGGTTGTACTCTAGTGCCTGCCTTACTGTGCCTAATTCCCAGTCGACGACCACCCCCTGTTTGGAATCGACTTCTGCCATCCGGTAGTTGTTGGCCGCCGGTGGCACCATGTAGGGAAGTACATCCTTAATTCTGGATACCTCCTTAATGTTCTGAATGTTCGAAACGTCAATGGCTACCAAATCGGTATAACTATCGGCATACAGGGTTTGCTGTTTTATGGCCATATCGACACAACCAGGAATTTCAATAAAACCAATATTGGTTGGATTCGATTGATTGGCCAGATCCAGAATGTGGATGCCCTTCCGCTCTTCGACCACAAACAAATAATCGTCTTTAAAATAGATCTTTCCCGGTTGTACCAAATCTCGGGCTGCCGATTGCTTCACTGCGCTTCGCAGGGTTTCGTACGACATGTAAACAGGTTTATTGGCAGTAAATACCTCGGTGTAGGTATCCATGCAACTGTGGGTAATGAAGCCCACAACCGTTATAAATAGTATAGATATTGATTTTTTCATGGGTGTACTTTTAAAAGATCACTATGCCCAATTTAACACTCATCCGGTGGTAATCTATCTCCAGATGGTATTCCTCTTCGCCCTCGTACCGTAATCTGTGAAAACGGTAGCCCAACGCCAGCGAATATCCCAGCCCTCCATGGTTGATTTGCATAATGCCCACAGAAGGGTTGACCATAAGCCCTCCTCTGGCTTCAAGTGGCGATTCTCCAATTGGCATCGGGCCTGGCCAGATGCTGCTGGAACGCACGTTGTAGGGAACCACCCCGTAGTAATGGGTTCTGGTACCCTCGAGGGGAATCTGGTACCCAGATTGCAACATTAGAAAGGGTGTAAAGGAGCGACTGCGTAAGAGGTAGATTAGATTTCCCGTAATCGGGAGGTAGGTTTCCGAAAAGAACTCTACCCCGGCCCCTAGTCCTGCAAACAACCTGTCGTGTATGGCATAGGTTAGGGTTGTTCCGGTTACCAATGGCGCCGAACGCTGGTTGTCGGGGTTGCCTGCAAGTATACCTGTTTCAGTTAGGCTCAAAAACTTGCCCGTTGATGGAGTATTGTTGGTTGGCTCTGGTGAAATCGTCTCAACTGAGCCCAGTTTTGAAACCCTGTTGACTTGGCTTATATCGAAGATTCTGCTAACTCCTTCGCTATCTACCATCAAGCGGTCGAGCGACGGAGAAAAGCTGTAACGTCCTTTCATAACGGTTCCGTCGTTAAGGTATACATACCCACGACCCGATTTTCCATGCAGCGACTGGCCTGTTCCTGAAAGTGTCAGCAACAGTGTCAGCAACATTAACATTATTCTACGCATACGGTTGGTGCTTTCTCAAGAGATGCGACGAAATCAGCAATGGTTGCGTAGTTAAACTATTTTTTAAAAGAAATTTGCCTCATCGAGTCTGGTCAGTACCCTTGGCATTTGTGGAGTGCGAAAATCGTAAAAACCTTGCTCCCGCAAAAAGCGGCGCAACTCTTTTTTTCTATCCGGAAATAGTTGAAGCAACCACTGCCGTCCAGAATAGATGCGCATTAGTGAGCCGTCGGTCAAAATAAGGTAGTGGGTTCGAAGGGTGTCATACCTACGGTTATCGAGCAGTCCAAATTCGTTTTTAAAGAGTGAAGTGTTTTGCTCTGAAATTCGGACATAACTGATAACGGTAATCGCACCTTCGTGAAGAATTTCATAATAGTGTTCTGGTGTATTTGGCCCCCGCAGTGTGAGTTTTCTAAAACGTTGGATGGTACCATCGGGATGGTTAATGGAAAAGTCGGCCACAAGTTCCTGGTCTACCACAAACAGCCCCTTAACCCGCTCGCTATAGGCAACCAATTCTCCTGTGAATCCATTGTATCTGAGCTTGTATTGGTTGAATACCTCACCGTGTATGGTGGTAAGGGTGCCTTCGTACCATTCGGGCTGGTAGAAGTGGTCGCGTGCTGTAAAGACCGAATAAAGATATTTGGTGCCGGTTGGTTTTTCTGTGTTAAAATTGCCAGCATCGGTGAAATCACTCCATACGAAATCCTCTATTTGTGCAAAGGCAGCAGTCGTTAGCACAACCAAACACAGCGTGAACCACAATTTTCGGATGCTCATTCTACAGTAATTTTACGGAATATAGAAAATGGCTCATTCTGATGGGTAACCCCCTCGAGGCGAACCACCACAGTGCCTTTCAGATCGGAAATGTTGATAGTGAACTCCTGCTGGGCCTTCTCTTTATCAATGGTTTCGAATAGGAGGACCCGTCTAAAGTCGGGGAGTTCCGAAGGCTGATCTTTTTTCAATAGTTGTGCCGACTGCTCTATGGTTGGTTGAAGTGCAGGAACGGTAAATACGAAAAGGTTTTTCTCCTCGCTGAGCCATGATCTATCGTCTGAGTTGAGGACAATGGCAACGATGCCTTTAAAGCTCAAATCGCCAAAGATTCGCTCCCGGTATACAAGGTCGATATAGGCAATGTCGCTGCTTCGAAAGCGGTACAGTAGATTGTCGTCGAAAACCGGAATGCCGTTGATCAGGCGCAAGGGACTATGGTCGAAGAACTTCCGCTCTAGCTCATCGAGTACCTGTAACTGAAAACCTCCAGCCCTCTGGCGAAACCTAACTGCTGGTAGCAACTCTCTGGAAATCTCCAAAAAATTGGGCAAATCGATAAATTCTGCTGGAATTACCCTTCGGTCGGGTCGCCCATAAAAGGGATAGGGGTATACAGGTTCCATGCTAAAGAAGGGTTCCCGTGGATCTACCTCCCCTGCAAAAATCCGAGCAAACTGATCGGCTTCACGCATAGATTTGAGCTGTCTCACAAACTCATGAGGTGCAGGGCTATCGTCGGTGGTCGAAAGCATTGCAGCATTCTCTAAAGGAGTCAGTAGTTCAATTCCAAATTCGCCATCCTCTGCCGAAACCACTCTGATTAGCAATTCGGCCGTCCCATATGTTTTGCTCAGTTTGAAGCGAAAATAACCGTTGCTATTGGTAAGGTAGTAATCAAAGTGAAAGGCTGAACCGGGCACGGTTAGCAAGACCAAAACCCGGTCGGGTAGGGTAACTTCCGATGTTACCCTGCCTTCGATATAGAAACCGTCGTTTTCAGGCGGCAATGATGTATGGCGATCTATTCGCTCCACGTGTGAGAAGAAGTTGCTCTCGGGTCGCCCTGCAGGGTCTGCATACCCCCCGCTTAGGGTCAGATGTCGCAGGGAATGCCTAACTTCCGCTGGGATATCAACTTGTATGGTAAGCGCTTCACGGCGCTTGACGGTTGGGGCTTCTACCCGTAGCTCAAGCAATTCAGCAACAGGGGCAATGTTGGTCGGTGAAATTGCTGGAGATTCGGGCAATGTGTCCATTTCGTCAAAACGATGGTAAACGTTAATCAACCTTGCCGAGACCGACTGCGTCTCTGGGATTGCACCACCTTTTTGATGGGCTTTAAGCCAGTATCCACCCGTCGCCAACGCATTGGGTACCACAAGATGCCCCCTTGCCATTCCCTGGTCAATAAGCACCATGGTCCTCGCAATCAATTCGTTGCCGCTTGTCTCGAGCTGCACATGTACCACATTGCCTTCGCGCTGATTTTCAGCAGCAGTGGAGATCAAAAACCAGATGGTGTCGCCTGAAATGGCCCATGAACGGTCGGGAAGTATAAAAATATTCCGGCCAAAACTCCCTTGAACGGAGAGCACCAGTCCCACTAATGCCAACAACATTGCCCTTCTTACAAAGGTCAGGCAGCGGCACGTATGATGCGTGGTATATAATTTGGCGTACCTCATGGATAAATCGATTGGGTTACCGGCGTGCCCGAAGGATAGACCTTGGCCGGATACTCCCACCAATCGGGCGGTATATCCCTTTGTCTTCCTTCAAAAGGTATGTTGTAAAAGTAGGGAATTCGCTTCAGAAAATAATTGTCCTTGCCAACCGGTTGCACAAAGAAACGGTGTTCTCTCACCGAGCTGATTTCAAAATTTCCCAGAACCACCTCGTTGGGCGACGATGTGCAGACGATGTTACCCCTTGCCTGAGTATACAGTGGATCGAAAAGTTTTCCTTCGGCCGACAGCTGTCGGTTAAGGTCGGCATAGAACTGATAGCTCTGGGCAGTAAGTGCATACTGCTGACAGATATAGATCCAGCCATTGAAGTAGGTTTGCGTATCAGCAATGAACACGGTATAGCTTCGCTCGAGAAAGGTAAGCGGAAATTTGCGAATGTGCTTATCGGCGGTATAAGGTTGTGGTGCAGCCAGATTGAACAAGCCGGCGGGACTCAAAGTCAGCCATCCGTACATGGTGGTTTCTGCCTGCATTGCGCCCCCTCCTGGAGCCACTGTGGGGTGGGTGTATTGCGCAATTTTTTTGCCGGTAAACCTGTGGTAATTGTGGTCTCCGTTGGCTGCCATATCTATGTAAAGCTGTGTGCCCGACATTTTACGGAGATCACCAGCTGCAGCATCGGTGCCGGTAGCCATAAGCCGCACTTCTGGAATTGAATATATCGAGTCTATTTTGGGCAATGCCGGTACCTCCTGCCAGTCTGATGTATATTGCTCTCCTCTGGCAGAAATGGAAAGACGGTATTGTCGCAATGGGTTTAATGACTGCTGCAGTCTGTAGACCCCGGGTTCCCGCTCCGCAAGTTCCATCACCCGGTTTTGGTCGTCGGTAAGCTTTACCTGTGCTCCCGAAACCCTCGGATAGGAGGTGCCATATTCATTAAATGCGACGCTCTGGTATAGTTGCACGGTTTGTGTGGTTTGTCCATATACAAAACGAGCCTCAACCACCAGCAATGGATCCATTTTCTCCAGTTCGGGCACATAAATCTCTTCGCATGCAACCCATGTGGCGGTTAATAAAAGCAAAAGTGGAATCCATCGTTTCATACCATCAGAATTTAAAATTGTAGGTTAACGATGGCACTGGAATGCCAATGACCGAAAGCTTGAAGAGGGAGTATCCCCTGTAGCTGTTTTCGGCCGACGGTACCGATTTACGGTAATAGACCGAATAGGGGTTGTGACGTCCGTAAAGATTGTAGACAGAGAGCGTCCAACTGCCTTTCCACATCCGTTTTTTACGCAGGTTTTCGTCGAACGTCAGCGCTACATCCATTCTATGATAGGCGGGCATACGGTATTTGTTGCGTTCTGAATAGAAGATGAGGGTTTCCCCTGCATAGCTGTATTGTCGCTCGGGAAGGGTCACTGGTCGGCCCGACATGTACGTAAAGTTGCCAGTAAAACGCCACCGACGGCTGATGTTGTAGGTGGCAACCGCCGATAAATCGTGTGGGCGGTCGTATTGCGAAGGATACCATCCTCCATCCCAAAGCTGCTCCTCTGGCCATTCGCTCAAGGTACGACGCATGGTTCGGGAGAGGGTATAATTCATCCAACCGGTGAGTCTTCCCAGACTTTTTCTGGCTTGAAATTCGGCGCCCACCGCATAGCCATCGGCCGGAACAATACTCGATTCAATGCGCGGGTTCATAAGCAACTCTGCACCGTTCTTGTATTCCAGTAAATTCTGTAGCCGCTTGTAGTATACCTCTACGCCCAGTTCTACCAGATTGTTGAGGGTGCGGTGCTCAAAGCCAAGCGCTGCTTGATCGCTGATGAGGGGCGCAATGTGGTGGTCGCTGATTTTCCAGGTTTCGGCTGGCGAAATTACGGCACTGTTGCTGATTTGAAAAAGATATTGACTTACCCGTTGAAAGTTGAGCTTCCAGGTGTGCCCCGATGGCGTCTCATAGCGTACCATAAGCCGGGGTTCAGGCGTAAGATAAGATTTGCTGAGCTCCCTGGGGCCGAATAACAGTGAATCAACCACCGTTTGAGCCGACTTTGGGCGATTCTCGTCGTAAAGGTAAACAACGGGTGTTCCCAAAACGGCAAAACCACTTAGCCTGAAGCCTGCCGACACCGATATGGCGGGTGTGATTTCATATTCATCGCTCAGGTAACCGGCCCATTCAATGGCCTGCTCCTGTTGCAATAGTCTAGACAAAATGAGCGTGGTGTCTGAAACACCCGAAACCTCACCCGGTCTGATGCTATAATAGACTGCATTAAATCCACCTTCTAGCGTATGACTGGGAAGGGGTCTGTAGCGCATATTGTAGCGGGTTGATGCATATTGCAGCTCATTGTTGAGGTAATACGCCTCTTCGTCTTTGCCATTGGCCAAGTCGGTAAGCTGGTAACTATAATGGCTGTATGAGAGATTCCCCTCGCCGGTTAGCTTCGAAGAAAAACTGTTTCGGGACTGCAGGTTTACCAGCTGGCTGCTGTATTCCGTTATGGTCTGGGCACTGGTGCTAAAGGCATCGTGGCTCAGATAGGCCATACCGCTGATGCGGTTACGGGCATTGAATTTGTATGTCAGTTTTCCTGCCAAATCGTAAAAACTTGCCACACTCTGCGAAATGTCGGAATTGGGCACCCTGCTAAGAATCCAATCTGTGTAACTGCTGCGACCTCCTGCAGTTAGTAGAAGTTTTTTATCCTTTGTAAGCGGTCCGTTGGCAGCAAGCCTCGAATTGATAATACCCAACCCTCCGGTAAGCTCCAGTCGGTCTTCATTTCCATCGCGCAAATCAACTTCCATAACCGATGAAACCCGCTCTCCATAACGTGCAGGCATTCCTCCCTTGAACAATCTGAAATTGTCGACCAGATCGGGATTGATCAGCGACAGAAACCCAAAAAGGTGCGATGCATTGAATATGGGACTGCCGTTCAGAAGCAGTAAGTTTTGATCGGTGTTGCCTCCTCTTACATTGAACCCCGACGACAGTTCACTTACCGTTTGCACTCCGGGTTGCATACTTAGACCGCGAACTATATCAACCTCCCCCATCAGGGCAGGCAGGTTCTTCATTACCTTGGTCTCCATGCGCACCATGCTCATCTGACCCCTTGGAAGGTCGGCTGCTTCACCTCTTACCGTTACCTCCCCAATAGAGAGGCTCTCTTCAAAAAGCTCGAACTCTGCATAACCCCCTTCAATAAGTCTTACTCTTTGCAAGGTGGGTTGAAAACCCATAAATGAAATCTGTAGTGTTTGGTCGCCAGTTTCCAGCTCAATGGAAAACTTTCCGGTGGCATCGGTCGAAAACCCACGTCGGTTGCTGCTGCTCATTAGCACAGCGCCGGGCAGTGGGTCGCCACTTTTCCCGTCGACCACTCTCCCCTCAAGAAGGGCTGTGCGGTAACGTCCCTGGTTAAGGGGGTTGCCAATAACGAGCAGTTGAAGTTCATCAACATAGCGACGCCGGTCGGCCTCCTGAAGGGGAAGTATAACGATGGCATCGTCCTGAAATATTCTCCATGTGAAGTTGGATCCCTGTAGCAAAGTGTTAAACACCTGAATCAGCGGCGTCTCTTCAAAATCACGGCGCACTGTAAGGGTGTCGATCCATTGAGGCTGATAATAAATCCGAATGCCCTGTTCTCGTTCAACTTGCTGGAGCAACTGAGAAATGGGCTGATTGCGCAACCTGGCCGTAATTCTGCGGTCGTTGAGATCCTGACTGCTTACAGTAAAAGCTAGCAGCAGCATGATTCCTGAAAGCCAGTATTTAATATCTTCGGACTTGAATTTCAAAACAAAAACACCACCTTGTATGGTGGCTTGGCCGGCTAAGGTAAGGCAATTAATTGGGAAAAAACAGAATCATATATTCAAAAATCCCAAAAATTTCATGATCCTTCTTATATCTATAATTCATCGCTGAAACATGAGTTTCTCCCTTATGGAGGATTCACCCAATGGCGCAAGCTATGCTTCGAATGGCGTGTTTGTTTTTTTTGACCATAACATGGGTCTGGCTTAGGCGCTTTAAGTTCCCTGTATGGATATTATGCTTATTTTTCAAACCTCATTTTAAAACACTGTTCTTATGCGAAAAATAGCGCTCTTCCTTGTCGTAATGTTGGTTGCGTTGCGGCTTTCGGCATCGATGCATTTGCTACTGCCCAACAATGTAACCTACAATCCAGCCATTCCATCACCTGAACAATATTTTGGGTTTTTGCCGGGCGACAGGCATCTTTCGCACGACCAGATTATAGCTTATGCCTATGATGTTGCAAAGCTTTCGGACCGAGCCATAGTTGAAGAATACGCCCGTTCTCACGAAAATCGTCCATTGGTCCATGTGGTCTTTACCGCTCCACGAAACCAATCATCGCTAACTGAACTTAAGCAAAAACATTTGGAATTCAGCAAGCCCGGAAGCAGGCTGTCGCCATCAGAAGTGCCATTGGTGGTGTTGCTGGGGTATGGGGTGCACGGAAATGAGTCGAGTGCCTCCAATGCTGCGGTAGTAACCATATACTATTTGGCAGCTGCTCAGGGTTCGGCCATCGACGAAATGCTCGAAAATACCATTGTACTGGTAGACCCCAACATGAACCCCGACGGATTTTCGCGGCACAGTACCTGGGTTAATATGCACCAAGGTTTAACCGATGTGTCTGATCCCAATGCCCGGGGTTTTGCGGAAGCATGGCCCGGAGGAAGGGGCAATCATTATTGGTTCGATCTTAACCGCGACTATCTTTTTGTGGTGCACCCCGAAAGCAGGGGTCGCATTGAGAAGTTTCAGGAATGGAAACCCAACGTGGTAACCGACCACCATGAAATGGGTGCTTCCAGTACATTCTTCTTTCAGCCAGGAATTCCCACCCGAAACAATCCACTCGTGCCGGATTACAACTACGAGTTAACCAACAAAATTGCCAACTTTCACCGTGCTGCCTTCGATGCCAGAGGGGAGTTATACTATGCCGAAGAGAGTTTCGACGACTACTATGTGGGCAAGGGATCCTCTTATCCCGATATCAATGGAAGTATCGGAATTCTTTTCGAACAGGCTGGTTATCGGGGCAAAGTGCGTGAGACACCTCTGGGAGAAAAAACCCTGTTTCACGGAATTAGGAACCAACTCGAGGTTACATGGTCATCGCTTGCGGCCGCTGTCTCCTTGCGTGATGAGTTGCTGATAAGTCAGCGCCGGTTTTTTTCTGAGGCACTCACTCTGGCCGCTTCCGACCCGGTAAAGGGCTATTTGGTGGGACTGAATAACGATTTGTACCGCCTCAATAGTTTTATAGATGTTCTAAGGGTTCACGAGATAGAGGTACGTGGACTTACTGAGCCTGTTACCCGTCAGGGTGTGACCTACCGTCCGGGGTCTGCCGTTGTGGTGCCCATGGATCAACCTCAGTACCGGCTTATCAAAAGCTTGTTCGAAACAGTTCAGCTGTTTACCGACAGTTCCTTTTACGATGTGTCGACCTGGACGCTTCCCCTCGGACTTGATCTGCACTACAATCCCATCACCAATTCGAGGGATATGCGTTCGCTATCGGGTGCCCTAGTCTCCTCACTCCCTTCAATGGATGTGGGAATACAGGGATCTGCCTCGAGCTATGCCTGGGTGATGCATTGGGACCAATACCAGGCACCCGCTGTTTTGTGGGAGCTGCACAAACATGATTTGCTGATGCTGGCTGCTACAAAACCTTTCGAAAGTATGACGAATGGCCTAAAGGTTGATTTTGGATATGGTTCGGTGGTTATACCAGTCGCCTATCAGCGCGAAATGGATGCCGCAGAGCTTGCTAAGAAACTTGATGCCATTGGTAAAAAGTGGGGTACAACTTTTTATGGAGTCGAAAGTGGACACATCCTTTCAGGATCTGATCTGGGAAGCGGCAACTATTCTCCACTCAAAAAACCCCGGATTCTTATGGTGGCAGGTGAGTCGGTGAGCAGTCGCGAAGCCGGCGAGTTATGGCATCTTTTCGACCAACGGTATCAGATTCCGGTTACCATGACCGATATTGCCAACCTTGGGCGGATTGACCTTAACCGCTACACCACGCTGATATTGCCCGGCGGCGGACTTCAACGCATTTCAGCGCAGGGCGCTCAACAAATCAAGCAATGGCTGGCAGCTGGCGGAACCATTCTTGGGATTGGCGACGCAGCAGTGTGGATCAATGCTCAGGAGATAGCATCCATTAAGTTCAAACGTGCAGTGAACGACACAGACACTACAGTCCAAAAGTATGCCGACAGGGCCATCAATGCCGCTGTCCACGCAATTGGCGGAGTCATTGTGAAGGCCGAGATGGACATTACGCATCCAATGGGTTATGGCTATACCAAAACCGATTTGCCGGTATTCAAAACGGGAACTCGGGTGACAGAAGTTCCTGAGGGCCGATTTGCTGCTCCGGTTCGTTTTGCCTCGCCAGCCTGGATGAGCGGATATCTTTCGCCCGAAAACCGCGACCGGATTAACGGTGCACCGCTGGTTACCATTCACCGGAATGGCAGTGGCCGGATTATCAATATATACGAGGGTCCCAATTTTAGAGGGATATGGATGGGGACCAACCGGCTCGTTGCCAATGCTATCTTTTTTGGTGACCTAATAAGATAGGTTTATTTCCAATCTAAAGATGAGAAGCTATAGGTAATACCAGTGTATATCCCGGCTGCCCAGGGGCGGTAATTTACCTCGCTGCTGCGGTTGATGGAGTTGAAATAGTAGTTTAGCCTTGGCTCCACCGAAAGCGAAAGATGCCTACCCAAGGGATATATGACGGCGGTTCCGGCTGTAGCCGAAAAGTTTAGCATCCCAATGTCTTTGGTATTTCCCACTCGGGTTTTGCCTGCCGATTGGCTGATGTAGGCATTGTTGCCCACAATCAGGTTCGCATTTACTCCACCCGTAAGCTCTACATGAAAATCGGACTGAATGAGCAGGTAGCGGGCATGAAACGGTATTTCCACTACATCGAACACCTGTATCAGTTCGGAATAGGCAATCAATGCGACCGATGCACCTGCAAAGTCGTTGGTCCATATAAATTCGCTCCCTACAGGTTGTTGGTTGAGTACAATGGTTCCGGCAATACTGTTAACTGCAGTTTCGCCCGGCGATAGCTGCAGCGGTGAAACATCAGAGGCTTCGGTGCGGTTTTCGCTTTTCCCATCAAAAAGTGCCGAGGCCAGATAACTGCCTCCACCACCCTGCTGCTCGTTAATTCTCGAATAATGAATGCCACTGCCTAAGCTCCAGCGCGACCGGATTTGATATTGAACATCGATGCCTCCACCCATCGATGGCTGTGGTTCGCTGTTGCCCGGAGCCAATGTGCGGGCATAACCTGTGGCATACGCACTGTTTTGTCCGGATACTCCGGGCATCAGAAACATTCCAAGTTTCCACGCCTGGCGTTTATGTGGTAATACGGAGGCCAATGGTTGGAGTTCCTCTGCCAATACTACCCCTTCCATTGGGGTTAAGGATTTCTGGGGAGTTTGCATCGCAGAGGCCAATACTGTAAATTCATTTTGCAAAAAGGCCAACGATTCTATTTTGGGAAGCGGTGCCATGGCAACCCTTGTCGGGGAAGCTGATGCCACAGGCTTATTAGATGCAGTAATTGTTTCAACTTGGTAGGATTTTGGATACAATTCAGGGGTAGCGCTCTGCAGATCGTTGGTGGCAATTAAAGACTGAGGTGGTTCAGGGGTGGGAGCAGCCGCAGCGGGTAAATGCTCGGAGAGGGAATCAACCGGTAGTTCTTTGGTCTGCCACCATAGAGGCACCGATACCATTGCCAAAAGGATGACTGCCGCTGCAGCGAGCTGAAGATAGCGTCGGCGACGAAGCTTCCGCTTTTCGGCCATGCGGGCGGCAATGCCCTGCCAAACCTTGTCGGGGGGAACAGGTGCAAAACCGGCAAAGATATCGCGCAGTTGCTGATCGTGTATTTCCTCTTTTCTTTGCATGTTTATATAGGTGGTTGGCTTTTCTTTTTTCCGTATAGGTTGGCGATCCTTCGCTGCAGAATTTCGCGTGCCCTCGAGAGATTCGATTTGGAGGTTCCTTCCGAGATGCCAAGCGCGGTTCCAATTTCGCGATGACTATAGCCCTCAATGGCATAAAGGTTAAAAACCGACCGGTATTGCGGTGGAAGCTCCTGAATGATGCTCAACAGGTCGGCAGCTGCAAGATTGGCAGGGTCGGTGTAACCATCATTTTCTGCTTCAAACGGTAGGTTTAGATCACGAACCAGTTGCATTCTGTTTTTTCGCAATGCACCCAAACAGGTGTTTACCATTATTCTTCGTATCCATCCTTCCAAAGAACCTTCGAACCGAAAGTCGCGAAGTCGTGCAAAAACCGTTATAAAACCCTCTTGCAAAAAATCCTGAGCCTCGTCTGCATCGGCAGCATACCGCAAACAGACGCCATACATTTTTGACGCAAAGTGCTGATACAACACTTCCCGGGCCCGGTCATCCCCCGCACGGCAGGCATCGATTATCTCTCGGCTGTCTTCCACGTAGCTGTAAATCTGCTTCCTCAAAAATAGGGATATTTACCGGCTTCAGTCAAGCATCGATTCCCTCACTTTTCATTGTATTTGCAAGATGCATTATATGCTGCTGGGGTTGCGCCTAAAAAAAAAATCTTCTACTGCGCAACCTGTGGCATCGATTTTGCGTCTTACCTACATCAATCAATCACCAACATATCACGCAAATCTCATGAAGAAGCTTTTGATTTTATTCCTTGGCATAAGCTTGCTGAGTTGCAAAAAGTCGGATCCCAACCCTGAAATGCCTTTTGATCTGCCTCAGAAGTCGGCCCAGTTAATCGAAGCTGACAACCGTTTTGGTCTCGATCTCTTCAAACGGATTGTGGCTGAATCTGCTCCCAACGACAATGTTATGATTTCGCCACTGAGTGTCTCAATGGCCCTCTCAATGGTCTATAACGGAGCAAATGGCGATACCCGCCGGGAGATGGAACAAACGCTTGGGTTTTCGAACCTGACTACCGAGGAGGTTAACGCTTCCCATAAGGCGTTGCTTGCAGCACTTGCGTCGGCCGATCCCGATGTGTTGCTTCAGGTGGCCAATGCCATCTTTTATCACCAATCGCTGCAGGTTAAGAACGATTTTTTATCGGTTAACCGCAATGCTTACAACGCCGAAATTTCCTCTCTCAATTTTGGGCAAGCAGCCTCGCTCGACATCATCAACAGCTGGGTGGCCGAAAAAACTGCCGGGAAAATACCATCAATTCTCGACCAACTTGATCCCGATCTCATGATGGTACTGCTTAATGCTGTATATTTTAATGGTATCTGGAAGTCAAAATTCGATGAGAAACGTACCCATGATTTGCCGTTTACAATGGGCGACGGAATTCAACGGAATGTGGAGACCATGCAACTCGAGAGCACCATTGCATATCAGTCGGGGTCACTCTTCAGCGCCGTACAGCTGCCTTATGGCAAGGGTCGGTTTGCAATGACTCTGTTGCTGCCAACGCCAGGCAAAAGTATGGCGGATGTTCGAAATGAGTTGAGTCTAACTCGCTGGAACGTGTGGATGAAAGGCTTCAAGGAGACTTCGAATGTGGTGGTTCAAATGCCGCGGTTTAAGTTTGCCTGGGAGTTGCGGCTGAATCAAACCTTAAAGGCCATGGGCATGGAAAAACCTTTTATCCCAAAGGTTGCAGATTTCACTGGGATATCTTCTGAAACCGATCTTTTTATCGATTTTGTTATCCATAAAACCTATGTCGATGTAAATGAGAATGGCACCGAGGCTGCTGCGGTTACTGCTGTGGGTATGAGTACCACCAGCATGCCGGTAGACCAACCGGTTAAGACCTATTTCATTGCCGACCGTCCCTTTGTATTTGCCATCACCGAGAAATCAACCGGCACCATACTCTTTATAGGAGAGATGAATGCTCCTTCTTATCAGTAGGTTGATTAAATGCAGTCCATCTCGGGCGTTTTACCAAAGGGGTTATTCCATCTGTTGGCAAAAATCCGGAGCATTACAAAGGAGTTAAATTTTTCGATCGCAATTATTTCCCCATGCTTTGCTCAAAATCAACGCGGTTTTTGATGGATCGGCCAAGGGTGAGCTCATCGGTATATTCGAGGTCGTCGCCAACCGAAATTCCACGGGCCAATGTGGTAACCCTTATGCCAAAGGGATGTAATTTGCGGTAGATATAAAAATTGGTGGTATCACCTTCCATCGTGGTGGGCAGTGCCAGTACAATTTCCTGTATCTCTCCGGATGCCACCCTTCCGATCAGCGATTCAATTTCGAGGTGTGAGGGGGCTATGCCCTCCATGGGAGAAATGATGCCCCCGAGAACATGGTACTTTCCGTCGAACTGGTGGGTGTTTTCAATCGAAATTACATCGCGTATATTTTCAACCACGCACACCAGTGCTGCATTACGGGAAGCGTTGGCACAAATCTGACAAATTTCGGTGTCGGAGATGTTGTGGCATATATTGCAGTGAATTACTTCGTTGCGCAAACGAATGAGACTTTCTCCAAGCCGGGTTACCTCCAACTTTTCTTGACGCAATAAATGCAATACCAACCTTAAGGCAGTCTTCTTACCTATTCCCGGTAGTTTTGATATTTCGTGGACTGCCGATTCCAGCAGACGGGATGAGAAGTTTTCGATTTGCATATCTGATCGCGAAATTAGCCATTTTGGAGGTGTAATCCACCCACGCACAAATTAATGCTGACGGTTCTGTCTCTAAAATCTGTTGTAACTTTCGGTTCCAGTAATCTTGTGAAAAGCAGTTGACAATGGATTATGAATGTTCGATCTCGTCGGTTTTCTGTTTGTTGTGTCTAAACCGCAGCAGAGAATAAACCCCAATTGCAGCAATGGTGAGCACCGTAATCTCACCCATGGTATCGAGTCCTCTAAAATCGACCAGAATTACATTCACTACATTTCTGCCGTGGGCTTCTATGTAGCTGTTTTCCAGAAAGTAGCTGCTTATGGTGCCATCGGGAGGTAAAGTTAGTACCAGCATTACGATGAGGGTAAGTAGCCCCCCTGCCACCAGCGACAATACCCCATCGCGAAGCAATACCCTACGGGGCGAAAGGTTGGCCATGCGGGGTACGTTGTACACAATGAGTACCAACAAAATTACGGTAAGGGTTTCAATCGAAAACTGGGTGAATGCCAGGTCGGGAGCACTGAAGAACGAAAAGAGCAATGCGGTGCCATACCCTACAACCCCCAGCGAGGCTACAGCACTAAGTACGGTTTTGGAAAGTATGGCCCCAATGGTGGCCAGAATCATCACCGCTACGGTAAGCGCTTCGTAAAAGTAAATTCCCTCAAAGTTGGGTGTAAAATTTCCAGGCAGACCTTTTCTCACCATGGTATAGATGGCCAGCAACATAAACGTGGTGAGTATCCAGTAGAAATAGTTTCGAAGATATCCGTTTTGAAAAAACCGGGTTTGCCGGGCAGAAAAAGAAACCAGACCCTGCATCATTAAATTGTAGCCCTCTTCCGGGCCAAACCTGGCCATTGCATTGAAGAAGGGCAGCTGCCTGCGAATTAGTCGGGTTGTATTGTAAACGGCAATCCCCCCGACGAGGGTAAGTCCGCTCAACATCAGCATAGGGGTTATTCCATGCCACAGCGACAACTTAATGCCATCGGTAAGCGAAACTGCTTTAACTGCAGGTCCCACCAAATTTAGCGAGGCGAGCAGCGGAAAAATACCCAAAACCAAACCTGCAGACCCCAACAATACTGGTCCCAACCACAAAGTAACAGGAGCATGGTGGGGATGTTTCGGGGTTTCGGAATAGGTTCCAAAGAAGGGTTTGAAGCCCACCATCAGTGCAGTGGCCACCAGAAACATGTTGGTAACCACGGCCGCTGCGGTAAGCAACGCCGGATGCAGCGCTGTATGAAGGGTGGCCTCATATATGATCTCTTTGGCTACAAATCCAAGGAAGGGTGGGATCCCCGAATAGGAGAGGGCTGCCAAAACTGCTGCAACGAAAATGAAGGGCAGATATTTCCGAAGACCGCCCAGTTTGTATATATCGCGGGTGCCTGTTTCATGGTCGATGGCTCCTGCCACAAGGAAAAGAGCTCCTTTGTAAAGGGCATGCACCACCAGGAAGGTCATGGCAGCGGTTATGGCGTATTTCCCGCCCAGACCAATTAGAAACACCATTATTCCCAAGGCACTTACTGTAGTGTAAGCCAGAATCCGCTTCAGATCGCTTTGTCCAACCGCCATAAAGGCGCCCATTAGCATGGTAATACCTCCGAAAGTGGTAAGCAGGGTATGCCAAATCTCAGGACCCGAGAGCAATGGATTAAACCTGGCAAGGAGAAAAACACCAGCTTTTACCATAGTTGCCGAGTGGAGATAGGCACTCACCGGGGTGGGTGCCTCCATGGCATTGGGAAGCCAGAAATGGAATGGGAACTGGGCCGATTTGGTGAAAGCTCCAGCTAGGACAAGCAGCAAAATTGGAAGGTAGAGACTATGGCTGGTAATTATGCCCGGTTGTGCAATGAGTTCTGAGATGGAATAACTGCCTCCGATGTTGCCTATGAGAATGAGTCCTGCCATCAAGGCAAGTCCGCCACCTCCTGTAACAATGAGTGCTTGAAGTGAAGCGTAGCGCGACCGTTCAGACTCGTGGTTGAACCCAATCAGCAGATAGGAGCTGATGCTGGTGAGTTCCCAGAAAATAAAGAGCGCCAGAATGTTGTCCGACAGTACCACACCCAACATGGAGGTCATGAAAAAGAGCAGGTACCCATAAAAGCGGCCCTGCTTTCGATGCCCGTGCAGGTATCCCGATGCATAGTAGAGAATGATGGCCCCGATGCCGCTAACAATCAATCCAAAAGTGAGGCTCAACCCATCGATCAGGAAACTGAGGTTAATGTCGAACGCAGGAAACCACCTGTAGGTTAAGTTGATGGTTTCGCCGGCGGCAACTCTGCCCATGAATCCTGCAAGAAACACAAAAACCACGACAGGGTAGAGGGCCAGCAATATGCCAGCAGCCTTATGGAAATATCGGTTAACAAATGGGGCGGCAATGGCTGCCAAAAATCCAACTATAAGTAAAGTCAGCATGGTGGTTTCTCCTTACGATTTGGGTTTTGTGTCGGGTTCGATGCTTTGCTCTTTGCCAAAAGGTTTAAAACTTTGCATTTCGGGGTCGTACTGGCCTGCTAGGGCATCGTGACCCATTTTCTCCCAAATGGGAAGTTTCATTATGTAGGCTGCTTTGGCCAGCAGCTGAGCCCCGATAGGAACGGTTAATATCAGAAATATCAAAATTCCGAATACCTGCATGGTAATGCTGAAAGTAAAAAAGTGCAGAACGGCACCAATCAGCATAAAGGCAACCCCAAAGGTGGCGCCAATGGTACTGGCCGACATCCTCAGGTATACATCGGGCATTTTCAGGAGCCCAATGGCAGCTATCAGGATGCCTAAAGCACCAGCCGACAGGAAAAATATGACCAATATCTCTTTCATGGTAGTTCGGATTTAACGTTCATCAAATTTATCCCCTTTGCTCTCTCCCTTTACGTAGTAGTAGGTAAAGGCAACTGTTCCGAGGAAAGCTATCAGTGCCAGTATAAGCGAGATCTCAACGAAGACCTCACTTTCGTGCAAAATGGCGTAGGCCGATAGCGTTCCGATGCTGACAATCATCAGCAGGTCGAGGGCTATGACTTTGTCCATCAGTCGTGGACCTTTGAATACCCTGATGGAAATGAGCAGCATGGACAAGCTCATCATGGGCAGAATAAAATATTGAATAGCGTTGTGCAGCATCATCTTAGTACCTCCAGTAATTTTTTCTCCAGTCCGTTTTTAATGTCGGCAATATTTTTCGCTGGATCGTTGTCTAGATATACGTTATACACATACAGAATGGTGCGATCGTCTGAAAGAGCAATGCTGGTAGTACCGGGGGTAAGGGTAATGGTACTGGCCAACAAGGTGATTTCGAGGTCGGTCTTGGCATCGAGTGGCAAAGCTATAATTCCCGGCCGCATGTTGTGGCTGGGTGTTACAATGTCGTAGGCAATCAGAATGCTGCCCTTTATAATCTCCCTAATAAACAACCAGAGAAACGGAATCAGTCGCGGGGCGAAGTGGATATAGTTGATCTCTTCGCGCTGCTTGCGGTTCAGAAACCAAATGACCACCCAGCCTATGGTTAACCCAAACACCAGATTGATGAAGGTGAAACTTTCGGTGAGGGCCAGCCAGATGAATGCGAGAAACAAGTTTTGCAGCAAATACTTCATGGTAGCAATTTTTCGGGTTTACCGGGCCGGTCGAATGGACCTTATGATGGATCTATGGTTCATATTTCTTTATTTAATCTATCGGACGTTGCCGAGTACGGCCTGTATGTATAACTCAGGAGTCAGCAACTCCCGGGCTGCTTGCTCGGCAAGCAGGAACATAGGTTGTGGATTAAATCCTATTGTCAGGGTAATTACCGCGAGGAAAATTACCGGCAGCGTCATGTAGATGTTGCGTTTTGAAAATAGTCCCGGTTCAATCTTGTCTTGTGGTATCTTACCGGGATGGTTTTTCCAGAACGCCTCGTTCCAGATTTTGGTCATGGAATAGAGCGTGAGCAAACCCACCAACAAGGCAACGAATACAAAAAAATACTCATGAATGTCAAGTGCAGCCTTAACCACAAAGAATTTGGACCAAAAGCCAGATAAAGGGGGAATTCCGGCGAGCGAAAGAGCTGGAATCAGAAACAATACCGCCAGAATAGGATAGCTGTTTACCAATCCTCCCACCTGCTTGATGTCGTAACTGCCGCCAACGCGTTTTACCAGGCCACTTATAAGGAATAGGTTGGCCTTTACAATAATGTGGTGCATAATGTAGAACACGGCACCCGCTATGGCTAGGGGGGTAAATAGGGCCAATCCGAATATCATATAGCCAATCTGACTGATGATGTGAAATGAGAGAATCCGGCGCATATCGTATTGCGAGGCCGCACCCAAAACCCCCACAAACATGGTGAAGCCCGAGATCCAAAGGATTATGGTATGGGTATGAGCAATATCGCCGGTAAAAATTAGGGTAAAGACACGCATCAGTGAATAAACACCCACTTTGGTGAGCATGCCGGCAAAGATGGCCGAAATGCTGATGGGCGGGGTATGGTACGATGATGGGAGCCAGAAAAAGAGCGGAAATATGGCAGCCTTAATCCCAAAACTCAGCAGGAAGAAGAGCGAAACCAGCGTAACCACTGCCTGATTGTCAACCTCCTTGACTTTCAATGCAAGGTCGGCCATGTTGAGGGTTCCGGTTAAACCATACAAAAATGCGATGCCTATCAGGAAGAAGGCCGACGAAATAAGGTTGATGGTTACATACTTAAAAGTACCTTCAATCTGAAGCTTTGTTCCGTCGAGCGACAGCAATACAAACGACGAAATGAGCATCACCTCAAACCATACATACATGTTGAAGAGGTCGCCGGTTAAAAATGCTCCGTTGATGCCCATGAACATGATGTTCAGCATCGGATAGTAGGCAAACTGTCGCCGTTTGGGAATCATGTCGCCGTTTATGCGTCGGGTTTTCATCGACGAAATCGAGTAGAGCCCGGTGGCAAAAGCCATGATTCCGGTAATTACCACCATTATGGCACTGAACGTATCGGCTACGATGCTTATGCCAAATGGGGCTTTCCAGCTGCCTATCTGCGAGACCTGAATGCCATTGGACATGACTTTGTAAAGCAACAGAATGCTAAAAAGCATAAGGATCACCGATCCTGCCAGGTTGGCAAGCTCCTGAATTTTGGGTTTTCTCCAAAGCACAAGGGTGATCAATCCTAGGGCTAGGGGCAGCAGTATCGGGGAGACTATAAGTGCATGCATAATTGGGTACGCTTAGAGATCAAACAGGGTAAGGATTGGTATGAAGAGAAGGCAACGATAAACTGTATGGCCATTTTCTTTTCGTGGATGGTGATGTAAATTTGATCAGACATCGCTCGACTGAAGTTTATCGGAGTCATCGACGCCGGCCGATTGGTAAACACGCTGTATCATTACAATGGCAAATGCAGTGACGCCAAAACCGATGACAATGGCGGTAAGCACCAGTGCCTGAGGCAGAGGATCGGCAACCGTGTCGGTTATCGACTTGCTGCCCACCTCTATAAGAGGGGCCTTCCCTCGGGTCAGTCGGCCCATAGTGAAGATCAGCAGATTAACGGCATGAGACAAAAACAGCAAACCAATAATCAGTTTGATGATGCTTCGCCGGAGTATCATAAAAAGGGCTGCCGAAAAAAGAACCCCTATGAGAATGGCCA
>CAYGIQ010000030.1:0-21694 GCA_964349885.1 uncultured Prolixibacteraceae bacterium
AGTTTTAACTTATGTTCAATATTATTTATAATTAATCATGTTTTGTCTAAAATTATTCTTGAATTATGGTACACGAAAATATATTGAAAACGATTGGAAATACCCCAATTGTGCGCATTCAACGCCTGTTCCCGGAACCTCATCAGGTATATATGAAACTCGAAAGGTTCAATCCTGGTGGTAGTATTAAAGACCGCATTGCCTTGGCCATGGTTGAGGATGCCGAGCGAAAATCGGTCATAGGTAAGGGGAGTACCATTATTGAGCCAACCTCAGGGAATACCGGAATAGGATTGGGTTTGGTGGCAGCAGTAAAGGGCTATCGGCTCATACTGACCATGCCTGAGTCGATGTCGGTGGAGCGTCGCAAGATCCTTTCGGCCTTCGGAGCCGAGTTGGTTCTAACCCCTCGGGAGTCGGGGATGAAGGGGGCGATTGCCAAAGCGCGGGAGTTGGCTGCCGAGATTCCGGGTTCGTGGATTCCGATGCAGTTCGAGAATCGGGCAAATGTGCAGACCCACACTGATGTTACTGCGCTTGAAGTGCTGAATGATTTCCCCGATGGTTTGGATTATCTGATTACCGGAGTTGGTACAGGGGGGCACATAACCGGTGTATCTACGGTTCTGAAAAAACTATTTCCTGCTCTTAAGGTGTATGCCGTAGAACCGGCAGCCTCCCCAGTAATCAGTGGTGGTAAGCCGGGCCCTCATCCCATTCAGGGCATTGGTGCAGGATTTATACCTGCCAATCTCGACACTTCGTTGCTCGACGGCACCATTCAGATAGAGAAGGATGAAGCCTATAATTGGGCAAGAAAAGCAGCCAGGGAGGAGGGGATTTTGGTAGGTATCTCTACCGGAGCTTCGCTGGCGGCCGTTGCTTCGAAGCTCTCCGAAATACCGGAAGGAGCTAGGATATTAACCTTCAATTACGATACGGGAGAGCGCTATTTATCGATCGAAGGACTGTTCTAAACATCTTCACTGGTAGCGAACCGACAGCGATGGGAATGCCACCTTTAAAAATTGGAATTGGGCAACAATTTCATTTGGAGGTTCTAAAAAAATGGTTACTTTTGTTGCCCTGAAAGTCAAGGTGCCATAGCTCAGTAGGTAGAGCAACGGACTGAAAATCCGTGTGTCCCCGGTTCGATTCCTGGTGGCACCACATAAAAAGAGAGTTGCGAGAGTGGCTCTCTTTTTTTGTTGGATAGAACCAGTTATGACTTAATGTTTAAATCGGTTGAAAGTGTTCATCTACCGTTCTAGGCAAACCTTAACCAGCTCCATTTCACCACCCATGGGAGGATTTAGCTTGGCAACTGAAACTTTGGTGCCAATAATCTGTGGAAAGGAAGCCTCGATGCGGTCGGCGATGCGGGCCACCACATGCTCTAATAGATTCGATGTGATGGCCATCTCTTGCTGTACAATGCGCTGCAAAAGCTGATAGTCGAGGGCATCGTCGAGTTGGTCGGTGCTACAGGCATTGGGAGGGGGAGTGGTAATCTGTAAGTCAACCGTAAAGTGATTGCCTACCCGCTTTTCGATATCAAAATGACCATGGAAGGCATAAAACTTCATGTTTTGCAAGGTGATGGTCATTTTTGCTGTCATAGTAAAGAATGGCTTTGGAGCGAAATTAATAATTTGTTGCCAAACAACTATTTTTATAGAGCCACAATGGTGAGCACCAATCATTTTTTAACTTTGCAGCCTTAACATTTTGGCCCCGAGCATTGCGGAGATGTCGACTATACGTGGAATTATGCAAGCCAGGGACGGAAGTTCAACCAGTAAATGCGCTATGGCAAATGAGACCGACAGTGGCAGGGAGCAGCTAGCCCGCCCCAATTTTATTCATCAGCAGATTGAAAAGGATTTGACAGACGGAAAAAACAACGGCATGGTTGTTACCCGTTTCCCTCCTGAGCCCAATGGGTATCTGCACATCGGGCATGCCAAATCGATTTGCCTTAACTTTGGCATAGCGCAGAAATTTGGTGGCATTACCAACCTGAGGTTCGACGATACCAATCCCGAGAAGGAAGAGGATGAATATGTGCAGTCGATCATGGAAGATGTGCGATGGTTGGGTTTTGATTGGGGAGACAGGCTCTATTATGCTTCGGACTTTTTTCAAAACCTGTATGATTTTGCGCTTAAACTAATCCGCGAGGAGAAGGCATATGTCGACGATCAGGATGCTGAAACCATCAGCACACAGAAGGGCACACCCACCCGTCCCGGAGAGGAGAGTCCTTATCGAAATCGATCGGTAGAAGAGAATATTGCACTTTTTGAAGGGATGAAGAACGGGCGTTATGATGAAGGTTCTCGGGTGCTTCGGGCTAAAATTGATATGGCCTCTCCAAACATGCACATGCGCGACCCTATACTCTACCGCATTATGAAGACCCCTCATCACAGAACTGGCGACAAGTGGGTCATTTATCCCTTGTACGACTTTGCCCACGGGCAGTGCGACTATTGGGAAGGTATTACCCATTCGGTTTGCACCCTTGAGTTTGAAGTACACCGTCCGCTGTACGATTGGTTTATTGACCAGCTGCTTGAAGACGCTTACCGTCCCCGACAGATAGAGTTTGCCCGGCTCAATTTAACCTATACGGTTATGAGCAAGCGTAAGTTGCTGGAGCTGGTAAAAGAGCAATATGTAAATGGCTGGGATGATCCTCGAATGCCCACCATTTCGGGTTTGCGCCGACGTGGTTACACTCCTGCGTCCATTCGCAATTTTGCCGATCGGATTGGCGTCACCAAAGTAGAGGGCACCAGCGATGTTTCTTTATTGGAGCATAGTGTGCGGGAGGATCTTAACAAAACAGCACAGCGGGTAATGGGGGTAATCAATCCGCTGAAGGTGGTGATTACAAACTATCCTGAAGAATTAACCGAGGAACTCGAAGCCATTAATAACCCCGAAAATCCTGCAGCCGGTACCCGGATGGTTCCTTTCAGCAGGGAGCTATATATTGAGCGTGATGATTTCATGGAGAATCCTCCCAACAAGTTTTTCAGACTCTCTCCCGGTCGTGAGGTCCGGCTCCGGTATGGCTATTTTGTTTCCTGTACCGATGTGATCAAAGATGATCTGGGGAAGGTAACCGAGGTACACTGCAGTTACGATCCCCTATCGAAAGGAGGGAACTCTCCCGATGGTCGGAAGGTAAAAGCTACCTTACACTGGGTGTCGGCAAAGCATGCAGTGGAGGCCGAAGTTCGCCTATACGACAGGCTCTTTACGGTAGAAGATCCGCAAGCTGATAAAGTACGTGATTTTAAGGATTTTCTGAATCCCGACGCATTGCAGGTAATGCCACGTTGTTTTGTGGAACCCTTTGTGGCAGGTGCAAAACCCCTGAGTAATTTTCAATTTGAGCGACTGGGGTATTTTAATGTTGATCCCGATACATCGGCCAATCGTATGGTATTTAACCGAACAGTGTCGCTCAAAGATGCATGGAGTAAAGAGATGAACAAAGGTTAGTGTCGCAGACTCCATTAGGCTAAATTCACCAGGCTACCGGTAATTAGCAGCGTTTAGCCGAATGCAGAAACAATGTTTGAAAAAAGAATCCTAACTTTGGATCGATTCAACCTATAGTTATGCAAAAGGATCGTTCCAAAGAAAACCCCAATGTCTTATTGGCTGTAGTCCTCATTGTTCTGGGCATTTTCTGGTTGCTTATGGAAGCAGGGTTAGAACAGCAGATAAAAATGCTGATGACTCCCTTTTCATGGATGCTTTCGAAACTGGGCCGGGTAATTTTTTCGTGGCCTATGGTCATGTTGGTTGCAGGCCTGCTATTGGTGAGAAGTCGGCATCTTGCTGGCTGGGTACTCGCAGGCATTGGCATGGTTTACCTCATCCCCCGAGCCTTCGACTTTGTGCATATTTCCACACGTTTTATGCTCCCACTGGTGCTTTTAATTGCAGGTTTGGTTTTGATTACCAAACGTGCCTGAAACAATAAACTCAATACCCGATGGAAAATAAACCAACAAAATTCGATACTATGGAGTCATTCTGGAAGGGCAACAAACGGCTCTTTTTTGGGGTCGTTCTGATTGTTATTGGGGGTGTATGGATTTTTGAACAGACCGGTTTAATGCCACGTGTGCTCCAGGATGTGGTCTTTTCCTGGCAAATGCTGCTGATAGGAATTGGCGTCTTTTCCCTCAACAACGGAAATAAGGTTACCGGTTGGGTTTTAGTCTCCCTAGGAGGTATTTTCCTTTTGCCGGAGGTAATGGAAATTCCACGGGCCCTTAGTCAGCTTAGATGGCCAATTCTGCTGATCGTTTTGGGTATGGTTATACTTATCAGACGCAAAAAGGAACCTCAGGAGATCAGGGGGAGAACCGGAGATGGTATCGATTTCTTCGATGATTTTGTAGTGTTCGGAGGAAGGGAAGTTATTGTTAATTCTCAGCAATTGTTGGGAGGCAGAAGCACCACCTTATTTGGAGGATCTGAATATGACCTTCGGGTGTCGAAACTCTCCGATGAGGGCGCTGTAATCGATTGTGTTAGTCTTTTTGGGGGTACCAGCTTTAAGGTGCCTCCCGATTGGTTTGTTAAAAATGAAGTTTCCACCATTCTGGGGGCTTTTTCAGACAAAAGGGGCAACGTAATAGCCGATACCAGCAATCAGTCAAAGCGGCTCGTTATTCGCGGTTTTACTGCGTTTGGCGGAATCGAGATCAAGAATTTTTAAAGTTAGTGCAGTGGATGTTAGATCCACAATATTCGTTTTACCGACCATTACCTCAACGTTCGTTTCAGTTTACAGGTTAACCATCCGATATGAAACATCCGCTCTTTACCAATCTGAAAATGCTGGCCTTTTACGGTGCCTTCTGGATGGTATTGGCTTCTGCCAATGCGCTTATTCAGTGGAATTTCTACAGTATGGATATCTACCTCGCATTTTCCAACACCTTTGTGCAATATGGACTTTTTGCGGTGCTTGGACTGAGTATCTGGTTTGTAGTTAAATACAATATGCCCGAAAATTATCGCTGGTGGGGGTTTTTGTTGTTTCATCTTGTTGCTGCCACCATTTTCATCATTGTGTGGTCCTATCTGTCTACTGTTATCATTAAAGTGGCAGCGCCCGAATTGAACGACTATCTGGCCATTAATTTACCTTCGAGGCTGTTTACTGGGTATTTGCTCTATGTTTTCTTTGTACTGCTTTTTATTTCGATTTTGTATTATCAGAACTTTCGGGAAAAAGTTAAACGCGAAGCCGAGTTAAAAGCACTGGTCAAGGAAGCCGAGCTGCACGCTTTGAAATCTCAGATCAATCCTCATTTTCTGTTCAACAGCCTCAACAGCATATCCTCCTTAACCATTTCCGATCCAAAGAAGGCGCAGGAGATGGTCATCAACCTCTCCAGTTTAATGCGCTATTCATTGAGGCATAGTCAGAACGAAAGAGTAACATTTGGTGCCGAATTGCAAAACAACCAACTCTATATGGCCATCGAAAAGGTGCGGTTTGGAAGTAAGCTGCTGCCTGTATTTCATGTCGACAGCATCTGTTTCGATGCAACCCTTCCCAATATGATACTTCAACCGATTTATGAGAATGCCATTAAATATGGGGTATACGAAGCAACTGAACCGGTCGAGATTATCACCCACGCAAACTGTAAGGAGGAGATGCTAACCATTTCGGTCGAAAATGAATACGACCCCGATGCTGTAAACAAAAAAGGGGAGGGAATAGGCCTCAGAAATATTCGAGAGCGACTGCATATCATTTATGGAAGTCGCGCATCGGTGCAAATTGAAAACAATCAACAGGTATTTAAAATAACGTTAACCATTCCACAAACTTAACGCAACTTTATGGATGCAATCAGGACCATCATCGTAGAGGATGAAGAGCTCGCGAGGAATCTTCTTAAGTCGTATTTATCCGAGATAGAAGGTATTGAGCTAATTGCCGAATGTGAAAACGGGTTCGAGGGTATTAAGGCAATCAATGATATGAAGCCCGATTTGGTGCTACTCGATATTCAGATGCCAAAAATTACCGGGTTTGAATTGCTTGAACTGCTTGACCATCATCCGGAAATCATTTTTTGTACGGCGTACGATCAATATGCTCTCAAGGCATTTGAATTTAATGCCGCTGATTATCTGCTTAAGCCTTTTTCTAGATCGCGTCTCGAAGCCGCCATTGAAAAGGTCAGGGAACGTCTTGATAAACCCTCTGCCGAGCACGATATTGTGGAAAAAATCAACAACTTTCCTAAAGAGGAGTTTATCGACAGGGTAGTAGTTAAGGATCGTCATAAGATTCATATAATCGCTGCCGATCAGATTCGGTATATTGAATCGCTCGACGATTATGTTCTGATTTATACATCAGACGGACGATATACCAAACAAAAGACCATGCGGTATTTTGAAGAGGCGCTCGATCCGCACAATTTTGTGCGCATACACCGCAGCTATATCGTTCGCATCGATCAAATTGCTCAGCTCCAGCAGTACGAAAAGGAGTCGTACGTGGCCATTTTACACGATAAGACCAAATTGAAGGTAAGTAAGTCTGGCTACAAGAACCTAAAAGAGCAGTTGAATTTCTAGATATTTGCGATGCTCAATCAGATGAGGTTGAGCCAATTTCGAATGGCAGCCGTAAACATAAGTCTAAATTTACGACCATCTGAGACCCTGCAACGGGTGTTTAGCAGTTGATCGGGTGGTACCGCTCGGAGTATTTTTAAGAGTTCAAGGTAGTAACGGTAGGCAAGATAAACCCCAAACCGTACATTGCGATTGAGTTGCTTTATGCCTATATAGGCTTCATCAAATGCCTGCTGAATGTCGTCTTCAATTTCACGCTTTATCTGTGGAGTAAAATTGTCGACGTTTACCTGTTCAAAATATTTTCTCCCCTTGTTGTAGTAATCATCTTTGATGTCGCGGAGGAAATTAACCTTCTGAAAGGCTTCCCCCAATTTGCGGGCTGGATACACCAGTCGGTTGTATTCTTCGGGGTTTTGATCAAGGAATATTCGCAGACACATCAATCCAACCACTTCTGCAGATCCGTATATATAGGTTTCTAGTTTTGCGGTATCGTAGACCTTCTCGGTTAAATCGAGTTCCATGCTGTAGAGAAAGGCCTCAATAAGGTGGTGGTCGATTCCATACCTATTAACTGCCCACTGAAAACTGTGCAATATTGGATTGGTACTGAACTGTTGCTCAATTGCATTCCAAGTGTTTGCTCTAAACGCATCGAGCAACTCCTGCTGTGGTTGTTGGTGAAAAGTATCAACGATTTCATCGGCAATGCGCACGAACCCATAAACAGCGAAGATGCCGGGGCGAAACCTTTTATTGAGCATACGAATGCCCAACGAAAAGGAGGTGCTATAAGAAAAGGTTGTTTGCCTGCTGCATTTCAGACTATTTTCAAGATAGAGATCCATATTGTTTGTTGATTCTTTCGGTTACGAGTCTTGAGCTGATCACCACCATGGGTAAACCTGTTCCGGGGGTGGTAGATGCTCCTACGTAAAAAAGATTTTTAAGTTCCTCGTCGTAGTTTTTGGGTCTAAAACCGCCTACCTGACTGAGGTCGTGGGCAAGTCCGAGACCACTTCCTTTATAAAGGTTGAAAGTTTTTTCCCACTCTACCGGGGTCATTACAATTTTGGTTTCGGTTCTTGCTTCAAAGTCGATACCCGTTCTAAGGCTAAGGTCTTTGATAATGTTGTCGGCAATCGCATCGCCGTCACTCCAGTCGGGTTTGTGACGCAGATCGGCCACCGGGCACAAGATATAGATACTTTCTTTCCCTGCTGGGGCATAATCCGGGTTATGCATCGAGGGGATATTGACATAATAGTAGGCATTCTCGAGGCCTATCTGGTTGGTAAATATTTTCTTGGAATACTCTTCGAAGTTTCTGCGCAAGAAATAGTTGTGATGGTACATATTTTCGACCTTACCATCGATCCCCAAATATATGGTGAGGGGACCCATGGTCCAGTTGAGTTTGTCGAGCCGCTTCTCGGAAAATTTTTTCCGCTCGAGAATCTGGCCCCTGAAGGATGCTGCATCGGCGTTGACCACAAATATGTCGGCCATGTGTTCCTTCCCATTCTGGTCCTTCAGAGCAACCAACTTGTCGCCTTCATACCTGGCTCCTGTAATTTCAGTTTGGTATTCAAACTGAACACCCCTTCGGGTGAGTTCTTCAATCATGGTTTTGACGATGGTATACATGCCCCCTTTAACATTGTGGTAGCCATCGTGCACCAATTCGGTATAACTGAGCAGGGTATAAACTGCAGGGGTTTTAAAGGGCGTTGAGCCAAGGAAAAAGCCTACCAATGAAAGAATGACCTTTACTTCGAAAGAACTAAAATGCTTTTCGAGTTCTGTCCACATCGAATAGAACATTTTTGGGCCATGTTTAACCGGCACACGCGTTAGCTGCATAAGATAATGTAGCAACGAGTTGAAATTCTGTTTAACAATAATATTTTCTGTGTCGTGAAAAAGCTTGCCGGTCTCTGCCAGAAATTTTTTAAGCTTACGCTCCATGTCGGGTTCCACATCGGCGAATTCGCGCGCAAGTTTTTCAAGATCGCTGTGGATCAGGTAGTGCTTGTTATCGCCCGCAAAGTGAACCGAATAGAGAGGGTCGAGTTTTATGAACTCAAATGGCATCTCCAACTTGGCGTACTCCATCAGCTCCTTAAATTCGTAACTCATAGAGAAAAAGGTAGGTGCCATGTCGAATTTAAAACCATTTTTCTCGATAAGGTTGAGTCTGCCGCCTGCCTGATGGTATTTTTCAACCATAGTTACCTTGTAGCCATCTGTTGTAAGCCTTAGGGCTGTGCTGAGTGCTCCCAGTCCGGTGCCAACGATCAAAACTTTTTTTGCCATGATGTAAGGTTTGAGACTGTTTAAATTTTGCAGTCATCCACTTAAACAGATAACCCATTGCTTGGTTCTCCATCAGGGTGCCTTTTTTCAAGGTTATCTGCGCCAGGGTGCAAGTAACTTTCAAAAGAGCCCTGTACCGTATTGGATTGTACTGCTTTAACAAATTTACCTAAAAGTAAGCAATTAGCAGGTCGGGTGAAAGGAAGTATTTGAAAGTTATTTGGTTTTGATTCGATTTGTATTGCGGTAATTTGGGAAAAGGGTGAGATTTTGAATTTTGGCAGGTTGCCGGATTTATTGGAAATCGGTTATCTTTGTCAACGCTCCGAAAAAAGGGCGTTAAATAACGAAGCGTTCAAAATTGAGAAATCATAGCAGTAGACGATCAGCCTAAGAGAAGATTTTGGCCAATTGAGCACAATTTTACAGAGAGGTTGTTTCTCAATACAATTAAGACTGATTTTTAACTTTAGATCAGGCATCTTTAAGGACAAAAGCCGGAATGAATGCCTGCTCTAAGAATGGTAGATTCAAACAGACCAATTAAATAAAAAAAGTTTACAGATGAAAGTTACTGTAGTAGGTGCTGGGAACGTAGGTGCCACCTGTGCACAGGTGGTAGCCCAGAAAAACATTGTACAGGAGGTTGTCCTGGTCGATATCAAGGAAGGAATTTCCGAAGGTAAGTCACTCGATTTATGGCAAACCGCCCCTGTTAACTATTACGATACCCGCATTACCGGCTCCACCAACGATTATACCAAGACGGCCGGTTCTGATGTGGTTGTAATTACTTCAGGCGTTCCCCGCAAACCCGGAATGAGCCGGGATGATTTAATTTCGATCAATGCAGGGATTGTTAAAATGGTTACCGAGAATGTGGTGAAATACAGTCCTGATACCATTATCGTAGTGGTAAGTAATCCTCTAGATGTAATGACCTATGCATCGTATGTGAGTGCCAATCTGCCTAAAACCAAAGTGATGGGTATGGCTGGTATTCTTGACACTGCGCGCTATCGGGCATTTTTGGCTGAGGCGCTCGATGTTTCTCCGCGCGATATTCAAGCATTATTGATGGGGGGACATGGTGATACCATGGTGCCACTGCCACGTTATACCACTGTTTCTGGAATTCCGGTTACAGAGCTTATCGAGGAAGATAAACTCAATGCCATCGTTAAACGGACCATTAACGGCGGAGGCGAGTTGGTAAATCTGATGGGCACTTCAGCCTGGTATGCCCCGGGATCTGCCGCGGCTCAGATGGTAGAAGCCATTGTGCTCGACCAAAAACGGATATTTCCTTGTTGTGTTAAGCTCGATGGCGAGTATGGTCTGAACAATATGTTCGTTGGCGTACCCGTTAAATTGGGTAAGAACGGTGTGGAGCAGATCGTAGAAGTAAATCTCAATAAAAGCGAAAGGGAGTTGCTGCATAGCTCTGCCAACGCAGTTAAAAAGATAATGGAGGTACTCGACGGAATGAACATTCTGTAACGGTGCCATAAAAACCAATCGACGGATGTTCCTCAATGGGGCATCCGTTTTTTGTTCCGTAAGCGACTTTCAAACAGCGCCTGTTTCGAAGGTTCACAAATGGATTATCCTAAGCATATTTTCAGTTTTTACGACTAAATATTACTTAACACCTTGCCATGACCTATACGTTGCCCCTAATCCTGCTTGAGCTGGAGTCGGAGAGCTATCACCTGACCATTGAGTCTGTATTTGAAGATGGTTCGGTACATACTTGGATTATTGATACCGGAGCGTCCAAGACCGTTTTTGATGTAACGCTTACGACGTGTTACAGTAATTTGGATACACCACCCGACGAAACAATCCAGTCTGCCGGTATTGGTGCGGACCGCCTGAATGCAACATTAGGAAAATTGCAGCCATTTGGTTTGGGATCGCTGTGGGTCGATTCTATGCCTGTAGCCTTAATAGATCTTACCCATATCAATGCCCTCTATTGGGAGGTTGCCGAAAAACAAATTTGCGGACTGATCGGCAGCGACTTCCTTTTAAAGTACGGGGCAATGATTGATTACCGGAAAATGGAGATGGTGCTTGAAATACCCGGATAGATTAAGAATCAATGCTTAATTTTGTGCTGTAGGCGTTTGCTTCTACCATCACAATCAGTATATTTGCCACCGCAATTTACAGTTCTGGTGAAGATATTTTCTTACATATCTCGAAAACAGGTTATTCGGATTCTGTTTTTTACGCTCCTAATAGGAGGGGCATGGATTTTTGATGCTTCACGCAGCGACCACACGGCCATTAAGTTGTTGAAGGGACATGGCGAAGAGGATGCCACTGCTACATCGGCAACCTATTTCTGCAATCCTACCAACGGGAATTCCATTAAGGTGCCTGTTCAAAAACCCTTTGCCAAAAGATATTTAAAGTACGACATTACGCAAAAGCTTATTCAGCATCAAACTGCTAGGGCTTATCACACATGCAAGGCCGAGAGTGCTGATGTGCCTCAGTCGATTCTGTTGCGCCACCTAACGGCCTTCAGGTATTACCATTTTGGCAGTCCCGACGACATCCCCCCAGTCGTTTAATTTCTCCACATCGCTGCTTTTCCTAAGCTGGGAAAGTTATGTCCAGTCAATTTACACGTAACATATTATCGTTAACTTAATTTAATTCAACCATGCAAAACAAAGGTGCAATTTTAACTTTTGCCATATTGCTTGCAGCGGTTTGCTTCTATCAGCTCACCTTTACCTTTAAGGCGACCCAGATAGAAAGGCAGGCCAAAGAGTATGCGCAAGGCGATCCGGCAAAAGAGTACGTATACCTCGACTCCATTTCGGGTGAAGTAGTATACAATTTTCTGGGGCTCAAAAAATTCACATACAAAGATGTGAAGGAGCTTGAAATCAATTTGGGTCTCGACCTCAAAGGTGGTATGAACGTAACCCTCGAGATTTCAGTTCACGAAGTTATCAGGGCGCTGTCGAATTACAATCCCGACTCTACCTTTAATGCGGCGATCGATCGTGCGCTTGTATTGCAGCGTAACAGTACCCAAGATTTTGTGACCCTATTTGCCCAGGCCTTTGAGGAGATTGACCCCAACGCTCAAATGGCGGCAATTTTCAATACGCTTGAACTTCGCGATCGGGTAAAATTCAACTCTACCAATTCAGAGGTAATTGCAGTTGTTCGCAGTGAAACTGATGCTGCCATCGACAACTCTTTCAACATTCTCCGAACCCGTATCGACCGTTTTGGAGTAGCACAACCCAATATTCAGCAGCTGCAAACACGTGGACGAATTTTGGTAGAACTGCCCGGAGTTGATAATCCGGAGCGGGTACGTCGTCTTCTGCAGGGTACTGCTCAGCTCGAATTTTGGGAAACGTACGAAAACCAGGAAGTATACCCTTACCTCATGGAGGCCAACGAGCGTTTGCGTGATTTGAGCCGTATTAGCCCTGCAACTGCTGCTGTGGAAGAAACTGAAGATGCTGAAGCCACTTCAGAAACGGAAGTTACGGAAGGAGAAGAACTTTCCTCACTTCTGGCAGAACTTCAGAATGAAGGCACTGGCCCTGATGGTATGGGCGATATGGAAAGTTTCAGAGAAGAGTTTCCGCTCTTTGCCCTGCTTTCTCCGAGCACCGATCAGACGGGGACCTTATTTCCTGGCCCCATCGTAGGCCTAGCACATTTTAAAGACACTGCCGCCATTAATGCGATACTTTACAGGGATCAGATTCGCAACATCTTCCCGAGAAATATGCAGTTTCGCTGGACAGCCAATCCGGTTGAAGGTGCTGAAAATTTCTTCCGCCTTTTAGCACTAAAATCTTCTACACGCGACGGTCAGGCACCTCTTACCGGAGAGGTAATTACCGATGCCCGTCAGGATTTTGATCAGTTTGGTGGTCGCCCGGAAGTTGCCATGGCGATGAACAGCGAGGGTGCCAAAACATGGGCAAGGCTGACAAAAGAGAACATCGGCAAATCAATAGCCATTGTCCTCGATGGCTATGTGCGTTCGTTTCCTACGGTTCAGAATGAAATTACCGGTGGCCGTTCAAGCATAACCGGATTGGGATCGATTGACGAAGCAAAGGACCTTGCCAACATTCTTAAGTCGGGTAAAATGCCGGCTCCTGCGCGCATTATGCAGGAAGAGGTGGTAGGTCCATCACTTGGTCGCGAGGCGATCTCATCAGGGTTGTATTCATTCCTGATAGCCTTCCTTATCGTTTTGGGGTATATGTTGTTCTTTTATTCTAGGAAAGCTGGTCTTACCGCGAATGTTGCGCTTATTGCCAATATGTTCTTTGTGATAGGAATTCTGGCTTCATTGGGGGCGGTACTTACACTTCCTGGAATTGCCGGTATCGTGCTCACCATTGGTATGTCGGTTGACGCCAACGTACTTATATACGAAAGGGTTCAGGAAGAGCTGAATGCCGGAAAGGGAATTCGACTGGCCATCAGCGATGGTTACAAGAATGCCTATTCAGCCATTATCGATGGACAGCTTACCACCATGCTAACCGGTGTGGTCCTATATTTATTTGGATCAGGACCTATCAAGGGTTTTGCCACTACTCTGGTAATTGGTATTCTAACCTCACTGTTCAGTGCCATCTTCATTACACGCTTGATTTTCGAATGGCAGCTCAACAAAAATCGGAAGATTACCTTTACTTCGCAAATTACGCGCAACTGGCTTCAGAATACCCATATTCGTTTCCTCGATAAGCGTAAGGTAGCCTATATTATTTCGGCCAGTTTGATAGTGATTTCTCTGCTTTCAATTGCCGTGCGTGGTTTTAATCTCGGTATCGACTTCAAAGGGGGTCGTACCTATGTAGTTCGTTTCGACAATGAAGTGCGTGTCGCCGATGTTCAGCAATCACTTGCTGGAGCCTTCGGCGTTTCGCCCGAGGTGAAAACTTTTGGCGGCAACGACCAGGTGCGCATAACTACCACCTACAAGGTCGATGATATGAGCGACAATGTTGACAATGAAGTAGAACAACTGCTTTACAACGGTCTAAAAGATGGTGGATTTTTGGGAAGCGCTTCATATGCAGAATTCTCGACCAACCACCGTTTGAGCTCCCAGAAGGTGGGTCCTACCATATCGTACGACATTCAGAGGGATGCTGTGATTGCCATCATATTCTCCCTTGTGATAATATTCCTTTACATACTCGTCCGTTTCCGAAATTGGCAGTATGGTTTGGGCGCCGTGGCGGCCTTAACGCACGATACCATTATTACCCTAGGGATATTTTCGTTGCTATATACGGTTCTTCCATTCTCCCTCGAAATTGATCAGGCATTTATTGCTGCGATACTAACGGTAATGGGATACTCCATTAACGATACCGTTGTGGTGTTTGACCGAATCAGGGAGTTCCTGCACCTTAATCCCAAACGGGAAACCGAAACTACAATGGACCAGGCTATCAACAGTACACTGCGCCGTACTTTTAGTACCTCGCTATCTACGTTTGTAGTACTGCTTGCCATTTTCTTATTTGGAGGAGCAACCATCAGGGGCTTTACGTTTGCTTTGTTGGTGGGTGTTGTAGTAGGTACCTACTCATCAATATTTGTAGCCACACCTATTGTATTTGATGTACAGCAACGTGCTGTCAGGGCTCTTTTAAGGAAGAACAAGTAACTTGATTAAGAAGTTCCAATGAATAGCTGCTCCATGTTTGGGGCAGCTTTTTTTTGCCTGAGTCGGAATCTCTGGTCAAAGGTTTATTGAGACATCTTATGAAGTTAGGGGATCTTAGAGCAGATATAGATGATGGAACTTGCCTTATCACGGTTGCGGATACCTGCTATCCAACCAATGGTACCTGCGACAACCCCTCTGATGAGGCGGAGTTTCGCTTTGCGGTATTTTTCGCTCAGCATCGAAATATAAAAAGGATCCAAAGGCATTGGCAACAGTTTGTCAACTATAAAATCGTGCTTTTGAACCAGTTGCGCCAGGTGGGTTGGGTGATAATGGGCCAGATGCCGGGGAAGATCCCATGCCGCCCAATAAGGTCCGTACCAGTTGGCATCCCATGAGCCGGGGTTGGGGATTGCAATGAACAGCTTGCCTTCAGGTTTTAACAGTTGTGCGGCAGCTTTGAGGTAGCTATTGGGGTCTGGTAGGTGTTCTAAAACATGCCAAAGTGTTATTGCATCGAAACTGCCATGCGGCAGGGAGAACAGGTGTTCCGTTTCGAGCAATGGGATTCCCCAAGTTTGGTGGGCAAAACTACGTGCATTTGCTCCAGGCTCAACTCCAGTAATTTTCCACCCTTTGGCCTGCATGTAGTTAAGAAAGTGCCCTGTTCCAGCTCCAATATCGAGTAGGCTGCCACTTTTAATGCCCAGGTTTTTGCTAATGATCTGAAATTTGTGCCGTAGCATCAGACTCCGGGCTGTGTGGTACATTCGGTTTACCAATCCTGAACTGGTATTGGAATGTGAGATATAATCACTCGAGTCGTAATACAGGGGAAGCCTGTCGGGCGCGGGTAGATCTCCGGTGAGCAACATTTTGCAATCCCGGCATTCAACTACGGGGAACGTCTCTCCGGAGAGAAAATGATCGACCGCTTGAAACTTCAGGTCAAATAACTTTCCCTGACAAACCGGGCAATCCAACGAACTTTCAGTGACAAATGACCGGGCTTGCAACGTTGGTTACATTTAGAGAATCAACATAGCATCGCCATAGGTACCAAAGCGGTATTCGGCGGCAATGGCTTCCTTATAACTCTCCATCAGCAGGTCGTAACCGGCAAATGCCGACACCATCATTAACAAGGTAGAGAGTGGCAGGTGAAAATTGCTGATCATACGGTTGGCAACACTAAATTCGTAGGGAGGAAAAATAAACTTGTTGGTCCAGCCTTCAAATGGTTTTACGTAACCTTGCGTCGAAACCGACGACTCGAGGGTTCGCATCACTGTAGTTCCAACAGCGCAAATGTTGCGTTTATCGTCTTTAGCACGGTTGACAAGTTCGCAGGTATCTTCTGGAATCCAAATCTGTTCTGAATCCATCTTATGTTTGGTGAGGTCCTCTACATCGACATTTCGGAAGTTGCCTAAGCCCACATGCAGGGTAATGTAGGAGAAGTTCACGCCTTTAATTTCAAGTCGTTTGAGTAATTCCCGGCTGAAGTGGAGACCGGCGGTAGGGGCTGCCACAGCACCTTCGCGACGGGCAAAGATGGTTTGGTATCGCTCCTTGTCTTCGGGCTGTACCGGACGGTTTATAAATTTGGGGAGCGGCGTTTCTCCAAGACTATACAGCGTTTGTTTGAACTCATCATAATTTCCGTCGAACAAGAAACGCAGTGTACGCCCACGTGAAGTGGTATTGTCGATTACTTCGGCAACCAGAACATCGTTCTCACCAAAATAGAGTTTGTTCCCGATTCTGATTTTTCGAGCCGGATCGACCAACACATCCCAAAGCCGCTGTTCGCGGTTGAGTTCGCGCAGCAGGAAAACTTCGATTTCGGCACCTGTTTTTTCCTTGTTGCCGTATAGACGCGCCGGGAACACCTTGGTATCGTTAAAAATCAGCAGGTCGTCATTGTCGAAATAGTCGAGCAGGTCTTTAAACAACCGGTGCTCAATTTTACCGGTAGCCCGGTTAATGACCATAAGCTTCGATTCATCGCGGTTCTCGGTAGGGTGCAGTGCAATTCTCTCTTCCGGAAGCTTATACTTAAATTTCGATAATTTCATTTCTGCCATATCGCGTTCTATTTTATGTTTACGTCAATTGATGCATTCTCATTCGCTGCTCTCACGACCTCATTTTGAAGAAAATCTTCGAATTCGGTTGGAAGGAGTGCGTTTTCGAGGCGGTACGACCCAATTTGGGTTCGTTCGAGGGCAATTAGGTGGGCGCCTGTGCCAAGGGATATCCCGAGATCTCTTGCCAATGATCTGATATAGGTGCCTTTGCCACAGGTTATTGTGAGTTTCAATGTATCTTGACTAAATTCGGTTATGTCGATGTTACGGATAACAACCGTTCGTGGTTTCAGTTCGCGGTGCTCTCCTTTACGGGCATGCTCATAGGCCCTTTTTCCCTCAATTTTGATGGCCGAAAAGATGGGAGGCACCTGTTCTGTTTCTCCAACGAAACTGGCTAGCGTTGCTTCTACCATTGGCAATGTAATATGTTCGGTAGGAAAATTTTGATCAACTTGGGTTTCTAGATCAAACGATGGTGTAGTTGCCCCCAATTTAAGAACTGCACGGTAACCTTTTTCTCCATTCTGAAGCTCCTCAATCATTTTGGTGGCCTTACCTGTACAAAGCAGCATAAGTCCGGTAGCTAGCGGATCGAGGGTGCCTGCATGGCCCACTTTTGGCTTTTTTAAACCGAGGTGGCGGGATAGGAGATTCCTGACTTTCCGAACCAAATCGAAAGATGTCCATCCGTAGGGTTTATTCAACAAAAGTATTTGCCCTTCGGTAAACCTCTGGGATACCGTCAAACCTGTATGTTGCGACATGTAAATGATGAATGGATTCTTTGTTCCTTGATTTTCAGCCTGCAAAGATAGCAATAACCGCTATAATGAGGCAATATAGTGCAAAATAAATCAAGTTGCCCTTGCTTACCATCTTAATCATTAGCCGGCATGCCAGCAGACCAGAGACAAACGCACTCACAAACCCTACGATGAGGGCATTTGTACTTACTACTGCATCGTTGTTGAAATCACCCTTCATGATGTCCAGAAAGGTGGCCCCGAGAATGGGAATCAATACCATCAGGAAGGAGAAGCGGGCCATTTCGCTGCGCTTGTTACCCAGAAGAATCCCTGTAGAGATGGTTGCTCCGCTACGCGATATTCCCGGGATGATTGCCACTGCCTGTGCCAATCCAATGATGAGGCTGTGTTTCCAGGTGATTTTCTGATTGTGTTCCCGCTTTGAAAAGTGGGCAAAAGTGAGTAGCCCAGCCGTAACGATTAAACTACCACCTACGAGTCTGAGATTCTCGGTAAAGAGTGATTCTGCCTCATCGCGGAAGAAGAGTCCCACAACTGTCACCGGTATCGCCGAAATCAAAATTAGAAGCACATAGTGCAACTCGTCGTTCCATTTAAATTGCATAACCCCAGAAAGGAGTTGCAAAACCTCGCTGCGGAAAACTATAAGTGTACTGAGCACGGTGGCGGCATGCACCGTGACCGTGAAGGTCAGGTTTTCGGTATTGGTCACACCCAGCAGGTAGCTGGCCAATTCGAGGTGTCCACTGGAACTTACTGGCAGGAATTCGGTTAGTCCCTGTATCAACCCAAGAAGCAATGCCTGCAATTCATTCATTAAGGGAATCCTTAAGAATTATCGGTTGGAAACCGTTTCATTATGGCATAAATCTGGAATACGAATCCAAACAGCAAGACCATAGGTGCCAAGGTTATTCTCCTGAAGTTGAAAATATCTTCGTTGAATACTTCGGGATCGTCGCTGTGACCTCCTGAAAGGAGGATGAAACCTACCAAGATGATTGCTACACCAATGGCCATAAGCCGGTAGTTTTTAGGTCCAAGTGGAAACCTTGGGTTGTCGTTGAGTGGATTGCCTTTTGCTGTCATTGTGAGAATATTCTGTGGGCCAAAGATAGAATTTTAGTAGAACAAATCTTCAAAGCGCATTCGAAGGAAACGGTTAACTGCCAGTCGGGTCGAAAGCCAGGTAATTAGAAAACCTGTCGCAAACACTGTGGCGACCACAATACCCAGTACGATGAGATCATCCTGATTGATTACCCCGCTCAGCTCCTTTTTGTAGGTTAGCATAAGCGCTCCCAGCAGAAGGTTGGCGGTTAGCCCCCCATAAAAACCAAATAAAAGGCTTTTTCTAACAAAGGGACGTCTAACAAACCGATGGGTAGCTCCCACCAGCAGCATATTGTTGATGATGAATCGCTGTGCATACATGGAAATTCGAATGGTGTTGTTGATCAGAACGGTAAAAACGAACAGCATAAGAGCACTGAAAATGAGCAAAAAGATGCCTAATTTTCGAACATTTTCGTTGATTACCGATACCAGGCTTTTCTGATAAAAAACCTCTTTAACCTGCGGAAATTCAGTAAGTCGGCTTTCCAAAATGGTGAGGCTGTCGGGATGGATCCAGTCTGAATTGAGTTTGATTTCCATTGCATCGAACAGGGGGTTGTAACCTAAAAAGCCCACGAAATCTTCGCCTAGTTCTGCAGTTAGTTGAACAGCAGCCTCTTCCTTGTCGATGAACTCAACCGAACGAACATAGGGTTGAGCCACCAGCAATTGCTCAAGCCGACTTATTTCGCTGTCGGATATGTTGTGGTTGAGCATAAGTGTAAACCCAATTTTTTCGCGTACGTAATCGGTTAGCCTTTCAGCGTTGAGCATTACCAGCGACAACAACCCGAGTAGAAACAGAACCAGCGTTATGCTTACCGTACTGGTGAGGTAGGAGGTAAAAATGCGTTTTTTGAGTCTGCGAGGTTTTCCCCTAGCCATAATTCAGAGACTTAGTTTACGGTGAGACAAAAGTAATAAAAAACCTTTCGCGTCCGAAAGTGGGTTTAGGTTAACATACTGAGGTGTTATTGCAATAAAATCAATTTTTTAGCGATGGATTCTTTGCAATTATAAAAAAAGAAAATACTTTTGCAGTCCGATTATTGTCCTTACATGCTAAATGCATAATGTTCTGATTTTCTTCGCTATACGTCAAGCTGAATACATGTCCGATGTTTGCAGCCCCTACACAGTGCGGAAGTCATGGAGTAAAATGTTGAATAAAAAACTTTAAACGAGTGGATACACTGAGTTACAAAACTGTATCGGCCAACAAGGCTACAGTAGAAAAAGAGTGGGTGGTAATTGATGCTACCGACATGGTACTGGGTCGTTTGGCCAGTGTTGTTGCGCGTATTCTGCGTGGCAAGCACAAGACCTATTTTACTCCTCATGTTGATTGTGGGGACTATGTAATTGTTGTCAATGCCGAAAAGGTAGCTTTTACCGGAAACAAACTTACCGACAAAACCTACATTCGCCATACAGGTTATCCTGGCGGGCAAAGGTTTCAGACTCCGGTCGACATTCTTGCGAAATATCCTGAACGGCTGGTTGAAAAGGCTGTGAAAGGGATGCTTCCCAAAAACCGTTTGGGTAGAAGCATTTACAAAAATCTGAAGGTTGTCGTTGGGCCCAATCATAAATATGCCGCCCAGCAGCCAAAAGTTATTGATTTAAATACCATTAAATAAGCAAAATGGAAGTAACAAACACCATCGGTCGCCGTAAGACTGCAGTTGCCAGGGTATATCTAACTCCCGGGAATGGTAATATTACCATTAACAAGCGGAAGTTCGAAGAATACTTTACTACCAATGTGTTGCAGTATGTTGTGAAACAACCTCTATCTCTTTTAGGGCTCGAGGGCAGCTATGATGTAAAAGCTACCATCGATGGAGGTGGATTCACCGGACAGGCTGAAGCCCTGCGTTTGGGGATTTCAAGAGCACTCATGGAAATTGATGCTGAACGTCGTCCAGCGCTTAAGCAAGCCGGATTTCTCACCCGCGACCCACGTGAAGTTGAGCGTAAAAAACCCGGTCAGCCAAAAGCACGCAAGCGGTTCCAGTTTTCGAAACGTTAATCATTTATTTTATCAACTTATCGCGGATCTAAAACGGATGAGACTTCCTTGGATGGAACTACTCATCGGTTGCTTTTAAGCGAGATTTCAAAAAAAAAGTAAACAGATGCCAAGAACAAATTTTCAAGACTTACTCGATGCCGGAGCACATTTCGGCCATTTAAAACGGAAGTGGAATCCCAATATGGCTCCTTATATTTTCATGGAGAAGAACGGAATCCACATTATCGATTTGCAGAAAACTGTAGTGAAAATCGATGAGGCGGCTGCTGCTATGAAGCAGATTTCCAAATCGGGCCGCAAGGTACTTTTTGTGGCTACCAAAAAGCAGGCAAAGGATATTGTTGCCGATCTGGTTTCATCGGTTAAAATGCCATATGTAACAGAGCGCTGGCCTGGAGGTATGCTCACCAACTTCCCTACCATTCGCAAGGCGGTAAAGAAGATGGTTTCGATTGATAAGCTTACCAACGATACCAGTTGGGAGAAGTTATCAAAACGCGAGAAATTGCAAATTACCCGGCAGCGTGCCAAGCTGGAAAAGATGCTCGGCAGTATTATCGATCTTACCCGTTTGCCAGCTGCTCTTTTTGTCATTGATGTGATGAAGGAGAAGATTGCTGTTCGCGAAGCACAACGTCTTGGTATTCCTGTCTTTGGAATAGTAGATACCAACTCCAATCCCAATGGTATTGACTTTGTTATCCCTGCCAACGACGATGCTTCACAGTCTATTCAATTGATTACCGGTGTTATGGTGGAAGCCATTCGCGAAGGTCTTATGGAGCGGAAAACAGACCGTGACAAAGAGGATGTGGACGGCGACGATGAGGTCGATATCGATGAGATGCCCCGCAGAGCTCCCCGTACCCGTAAGGCTGTGGTTAAACAAGAGGTTGTAGTAGCCGAAGTCGACGCTGAAGAGGAGGATCTTGAAGAGGCCGACGCGGATGAAAGTGTTGATCTCGATGAAGCGACAGAAGCTTAATCTTTTCGGAACTGTTTCCTATTTACAAACATTTAAATATACCTTATATGAGTTTTACGACTGCTGATG
>CAYGIQ010000031.1:0-21679 GCA_964349885.1 uncultured Prolixibacteraceae bacterium
TGGCAGAGCAGAGCGAACACCCCGCCGAAAAGGCCCGGGCGTTGCACAACATGGGCAACAGTCTGCTGTTTCAGCAAAAAATCGACGAAAGCATTGAGGCCTATAAGGAGGCGCTCCGAAACAATCCTTCCGATCTCGACACCAAATACAACCTGGCGTATGCACAATGGTTGAAAAATCAACCACTGGAGCAGCAGGATCAGAATCAGGATCAACAGAATCAAGACCAAAATCAGGATCAGAATCAGGATCAGAATCAGGATCAACAAAACCAAGATCAGAATCAGGACCAACAAAATCAGGATCCAAACCAGCAGCAGCAGCAGCCACCGCCAACCATTTCGCAACAGAATGCAGAACAGTTGCTACAGGCCCTCGAGAATGCCGAACGGGAGATTCAGGAGCGGGTAAAAAAAGAACAGGCACAGCAAGCGAGGCCTATAAGGGTTGAAAAAGAATGGTAGTTTTACACTGAAATTATAGACTGAAGCAATGCGAACCTTTTTTCTGACGATACTTTTGGGGCTATTTTCGGCCATTATGGTAGCCGGAGAAGAACCTCGTCTTGAGATGTCGGCGCCCAATGCTGTTTCGGTTGGCGATCAGTTTAGGCTTACCTTCAGCTTGAACGCACGAGGAGAAAACCTTCGCCTCCCCGATCTCACAGACTTTGATATTTTAATGGGGCCCAGCACCAGCCAGTCGACCAGTATTCAGATTATCAACGGTCGGTCCACGCAGAGTGTCGCATTCTCCTACACCTATATATTGAGGGCAAAGGAACAAGGAACCTTCACCATTAGGCCGGGTTCGGTAGAAGTTGATGGCAGGGTTATCCAATCCAATTCGATTACGGTGCAGGTGGTTCCTGCAGGAACCGCGCAACAAGGATCTCCTGCTCCACAAGATGAAGGCACCAACGAAGGTAGTGCAGCGCCTGCCAACATTTCGAGCGATGAGTTGTTCGTTCGCCTGGAGCTGAGCAATCGCAATGTCTTTAAGAACGAACAGATCATTGCTACGGTAAAGCTCTATGCCAGTCCTAATTTGCCCCTAACCGGATTCGAAGAGGTTAACCTTCCTACCTACGAGGGCTTTTACACGCAGGAGATTGACATTCCGCAACAAGTGAATTTTACCCGCGAAGTTTACAACGAGAAGATTTATCAGGTTGGCGTACTAAAAAAGACGGTTCTCTTTCCCCAACAATCCGGAAACATTACGGTGCAGCCATTCAGCATGACAACGTTGGTGCAGCAAAGGGTAAGGCAACGCAATTTTTTCGACGATTTTTTCAGCGGAATTCAAAACAGTCGGGTAAGGTTAACCTCCGAGCCGGTAACCATCAATGTGCGTGAATTACCGCCAGCACCGGCAAGTTTTTATGGAGGAGTAGGAAACTTTGCCATTGGTGCCGAAATAAGCAACGAAAGAGTTACCACCAACGATGCGGTTACCCTTAAATTTCAGATCAGCGGATCGGGTAATTTACGTTTGATTCAATCCCCAAAACTGGAGCTTTCGTCCGACTTCGAACTATACGACCCAAGAAGTGTCGACAACATCAGGGTAACCGACTCGGGCATGAATGGTAGCCGAACCGTTGAATACCTCTTTCAGCCGAGGTTGGCAGGCAACTACACCATTCCTGGGATCACCTTTACCTTCTTTAATCCGGCTTCGGGAATGTATGAAACCCCAACCAGTCGCGAATTTTCGATAGAGGTAACACAGGGCAGCGACGATCGGATAGCCGGATCAGCGGTGCGCACCATTCGCCGGCAGGACGTTCAGCTGATTGGGCAAGACATTCGCCATATTTGGTTAAAGCCGCAAAAACTCTATCTGGCAGCAGCCCCATTGTTTGGCAGTACACGCTTCTATCTGGTGTATGCTTTGTCGACCCTATTGTTGCTGGTAGTGGTAGCCGTATACCGTAAAAGATTAAAAGAGAGTGCCAACCTGGCGTTAATGCGCAATAAAAAAGCCAGCAGTGCTGCCCGAAAACATTTAAAGCTGGCAGCCCGCCATTTAAAGGCGAACAAGGAGGCCCTTTTTTACGAATCGGTGTTAAAGGCGTTCTGGGGGTATTTAAGCGACAAGCTGACCATTCCGCTGGCAACCCTTAAAAGAGAGACAGCCGTTGAAGCACTTCAGCAGCGAATGGTGGAAGCTACCCTCATCGACGACTTTCTGAAGATAGTCGATCAGTGTGAATATGCACGCTACGCGCCGGCGGGTAACAATCAAGCGATGCACGAAGTATTCAGCGCAGCTGAGAAAGTCATTGATCTGATGGAGCGTAAGATTCGCAAATAGTTGGCAGCCCTGTTGTTTAACAATACAAACTTAACCAAAATGAGATATTGGATTCTGATTACTACACTACTCCTTCTCAATGGGTCAATTCTGGCACAAGAATCGACGGTTGAGTCATTTGCTGTGCTGTCTGACCAACCGGAGGTTTTCACGGGAGCGCCGGCCGACTTGTTGGAGTTTGCCAATCAGATGTATGTGCAGCAAGAATACGAGCGTGCGGTTATGGTATATGAACAGTTGCTTGCAGAGGGATGGATTTCGGCACAACTCTATTTCAATTTGGGCAATGCCTATTTTAAGCGCGACCTGTTCGCAAATGCACTGCTGAACTATGAGCGGGCACTGCAGCTGGCCCCTGGCAGCGAGGACATAGATTTTAACATCCGCATGGCGCAACAATATACCGTCGATACCATGGAATCCGTTCCACAGCCATTCTTTCTTCGCTGGAGGATGCATGTCATACAAAAAGCCCCTTCCAATATTTGGGCTGCTATCAGCCTTTCGGCTTTTCTCGGTTTCTTATCGATGCTGGGAACATTTCTACTTTCGCGCAGGCCGTTGATAAAGCGGATCGGTTTCTGGAGTGCGCTGCTTGCGTTTGGTTTCTCGGCGTTCACTTTTTCGTTTGCCAACCGTCAGCATACCGAACAGCAGCAGCGGAGCCATGCCATTGTATTTTGTCAGCGTGTAGCCGTTAAAAGTGCACCTGGAGCAACGGGAACCGACCTTTTTCTGATCCATGAGGGTCTGAAGGTCGAAATTACCGATAGTCTTCAAAATTGGAAGGAGATTCGGTTGCCCAATGGCAATAAAGGATGGATGCCCGACTCCTGTGCGGTTAGAATCTGACCCCACCTCCATTCGTTGTAGTAAGAGGAATTCCGTTTTGTACGTCGATGGTTTAAAGAGCCACAACCTCACACCCCCCGAACCTTCCACCGATAGGTAAATTTTGTTCCAACCACCCTAAGCCAATCGCAATGAAGCCAGGTAATAGCTGATAAAAACCTGCCATTAATATTGAGTGAGAAAAAAATTTGCGAAATGCGGTTGTATTAGCGTCCATGTTTTCCAAAACCAACAACCCATCGAAATTTCATCTAAAAACATCGGGCTTTATAGATTTTACTGATAAGCACATAGATTTTTAAGATCGCCAGAGCCTTGGAACCATAATTTTTTTATATTTGTAGATATCGTTATCGTACACGGAACTTTTTTAAGGATGTAATCTCAATTCTAATGGTCCCGGTTGCGTTTTCGTTGCACCACCTTAAGTTTCGGCGCATCATTATATCTACGTCAAAATTTTTGGATCGGCGTCCGAATTACATCTCAACCATTTACCAGCCAAAAGAAGTATGAAAAGACACCATTCTAAACCATAAAAAAATAGCTATGAAACGAATTTTATTACTTCCCATTGGCCTGCTGCTCGTTTTGTTGAGTTCGGCCCAGGGAAACCAGGGGTGGGTTGACCTATTCAACGGAAAAGACCTGACCGGCTGGAAACAACTCAACGGGAATGCACGATACGAAGCAATCAACGGAGAGATTGTGGGTACGTCGGTTCTCAACACCCCCAACTCTTTTCTGGCTACCGAACGCGACTATTCCGATTTTGTGCTTGAGCTTGAAATGTTCGTAGAATCGACCGTAAACTCAGGCATACAGTTTAGGAGTCAAAGCCTGCCTGAATACAACAACGGCCGCGTACACGGTTATCAGTGTGAGGTTGATCCCTCTCCCCGAGCATGGTCGGGTGGCATATATGACGAAGCGCGCAGAGGATGGCTCTACCCGCTCGACATCAATCCGGCAGGCAAACCAGCCTTTAAAACCGGCGAGTGGAACCATTACCGGATAGAGTGCATCGGACCATCGATTCGCATTTGGCTGAATGGTATCCCCACTGCGTGGTTGTACGACGATATGACCCCCTCTGGATTTATTGCCCTGCAAGTACATTCCATCAACCGTGCCGAGTTGGAAGGACTGAAAATTAAATGGAAAAACATACGCATCAAAACAGAGCAGTTAACACCTGCACCCTTTGAGGATATTTATGTAGTAAACCTGCTCGACAATTCCCTGAGTGCTCCTGAGCAACAGCAGGGATTCAAATTGCTGTACGATGGAAAAACATCAAACGGATGGAGAAGTGCACGGGGCGACAGCTTTCCCAATCATGGATGGGAATTCCAAAATGGTGCATTAACTGTGCTGGCTTCGGGAGGCGACAATAGCCAAAGAGGAGGCGACATTGTAACCACCGAAACCTTCAAAGCCTTTGAACTCCGCTTCGATTTTAAAATGACAGCAGGTGCCAACAGTGGCGTGAAATATGGATTGGGCAACAATGGTCCATCGATTGGTCTGGAGTATCAGGTCCTCGATGATGCAAACCATCCCGATGCCGAGCAGGGAGCAGCAGGCAACCGCAAACTTGGCTCTCTGTACGACCTGATACCTGCCGATAAAGAACCAAGGTTTGTTAACGGACAGGGCGAATGGAACCGCGGAGCCATTGTGGTGCATCCCGACAACCGCGTGGAGCATTGGCTGAATGGTCGTAAGGTGTTGGAATACACCCGTGGCAACAATATTTACAGAGCATTGGTTGCCAGAAGCAAATTTGCCGAAAATGAAGGCTTTGGCATGGCAGCCGAAACGCCTATTCTGCTTCAGGAACACAGCGATTTGGTTTATTATAAGAACATTAAAATTAAAAGCTTACCATAAAACCTTACCATCGTAATTACCTAAGAATAGCCATCATGGAAAATTCAAGACGCAGTTTTATTAAAACCGCCGCACTCGGTTCGGCCGGGGTGGCCATAGGGGGTTCGGCCTATGGTTTTAGTGCCAAAAGTTATGCGAAAATTTTGGGTGCCAACGACCGCGTGCGGGTTGGTGTGGTCGGATACTCCGATCGTTTCCGCAGTTCGCTCCTACCCTGCTTTCTGGACCACTCAAAAGCCAAAAACTTTGAGATGACCGCACTTTCTGATCTTTGGAGCGTAAGACGCGATGAAGGAAAAGCCGAAATCAAAGCCAAATCCGGATGGGACGTTAACCTCTGCCGCAACAACGAAGAGTTGTACGAGCGCAACGATATAGATGCAGTCATTATCAGTACTGCCGACTTCCAGCATGCGCTGCATTTGGCCGAAGCAGCCCGGGCAGGCAAAGATGCCTTTTGCGAAAAGCCTTTTGCCGAAACAATGGACGATGCCAACTTCGCACTAGAGGCTGTAAAAAGTTCCAAAATTGTTGTTCAGATAGGCTCTCAACGCCGCAGTGCTCCCAACTATCATGCTGCCAACGACTACATCAAATCGGGCAAGTTTGGTGACATTGTAATGGTGGAGATGACATGGAATGTTAACCAGCCCGGTCGCTGGCGCCGTCCGGCACTCACCTCTACCATTCGCGAGAGCGATACCGACTGGCGTAGATATCTGATGAATCGCCCCTACGAACCATGGGATCCCCGGAAGTACCTCGAGTACCGCCTATTCTGGCCCTATAGCTCAGGAATACCCGGTCAGTGGATGTGCCATCAGATCGATACCGTGCACTGGTTTACCGATCTCCCCTACCCGCGCAGCGTAGTGGCCAACGGCGGAATTTATCAGTGGCCCGATGGCCGTACCAATGCTGATACCTTAACGGCAGTATTCGACTATGGCCCGCTTAACAACAAGGCCAAAGGCTTCCAGGTAGTATATTCTTCGCGCTTCTCCAATTCAGCCGGTGGAGTTAAGGAACTCTATTACTCCAATGGCGGTATGCTCAACCTCGACACCAACATGGTAACACCCGAGGGAGGCCTCGAAGGACGGGCAGCCAGTGCAATGAACTTACCTGCGAATCAGCTTCAAACATACGAACTACCTCAGGTTGAAATGGTTACTTCTGCCGATACCAGCGGAGATCCACAAACCTCGGTGCACATGCTCAATTGGATGGAGTGCGTAAGATCGCGTAAAGAGACCAATGCCCCAGTAGAGGCTGGATACAACCATACAGTGGCTTGCTCTATGGCCAACGCGGCATTCAGAACCGGACTGCCCGTGCATTTCGATCCTGTACAAAAACAGATCATTGCCGGCGACAAAGTATTCAAATATTGAAGTTACAACGGATACTACAAAAAATCCCCGACCAATGGCCGGGGATTTTTTTATAGTATCTTCTTGTAAGAAGCTATCATTTGCTTGATCATCAATCGTACAAGTGTTCATCGGGCTCATGGGAATTTCCGCAATCGCAGTCACAACCCAACCCCTTTTCATACTGCACCAAAGCACTCACGCTCATTCCCATACTGCTGAATCCTCCATCGTGGAAAAGGTTCTGCATGGTTACCTTTCTGGTGAAGTCGGAGAACAGGGTGATACAGTAATCGGCACACTCTTCGGCAGAGGCGTTGCCAAGAGGCGACATCCTTTCACCAAAATCGAGCAGACGATCGAAGCCCTTGATTCCATTTCCAGCCGTGGTTACGGTAGGCGACTGCGAAACAGTGTTGATGCGCACCCGGCGTTCCATACCGTAGATGTAGCCAAAACTACGGGCAATAGACTCCAGTAGCGCTTTGGCATCGGCCATATCGTTGTAACCGGCAAAAGTACGCTGGGCAGCCACATAGCTAAGGGCTACCACCGATCCCCACTCATTGATGGCATCGAGTTTGCGTGCCACCTGAAGCACTTTATGGAACGAGACCGCAGAAATATCCAACGTTTTGTTAAGCAGATGATAATCAAGGTCGCTGTAATGTCTTCCTTTGCGCACATTGGGCGACATTCCAATCGAATGAAGTACAAAGTCGATTTTACCCCCCAGATGCTCCATCGACTTCAGAAAGAGCTGTTCGAGCTCTTCTACATTGGTAGCATCGGCCCCAATGGCGATGGTATTGTATTTTTCGGCAAGTTTCATGGTATCACCCATCCGCAGGGCCACGGCGGTATTGGTAAGGGTAAAGGTAGCACCTTCTTCTTGAGCCTTTTCGGCAATTTTCCAGGCAATTGAGTCCTCGTTCAGGGCACCGAAGATAATTCCTCTTTTCCCTTTCAATAAGTTGTGTGACATAGTTTAACGTAATTTTGTTATAGCCCACAAATGTATACCATGTTTTAAGAAAATGGACCGATCGTTGGTTAAAAATGATTTATTCGCCCATTTTCGTTTCCCATAGCTTGAAACAATACCATCTATTGTTCGAAAGTTGGAAGAGGAGACGGAGGAGTTGTTATCGGTTAAAGTGTTGTCTGTTGTACCTTTGGCGGAGACGGATCGGGATCGGGATGTCATGGTATAGGTCAATAATGTTATTTCCTCCTTCGGGGCGGGATTCGGAAGAGGCATGGCAACTCTCAAGACGCATGGCAATGCGTCTCTACGGCGATACGATAGGGTGAGATGCAGGATTATTATTCAATCCCGTCGGGGTTGTGGTGGAAATGGGTGTTCTCCTAACCCCGGGTTCCACCCGGGGCTATTATTATTGAACCCCTTCGGGGTTTAACTATTTGGCATATAATCAATACGAAACCGATTACAGATCACCATTTATCCTTTTTCCTTCTTCCTTTTAACTTGCAACTTTTCCCGGGGTTCTTGCTACCGGCGGAGAATATCAGCGTGTAGCAGCTACCATGGCCCTGAAATACCCAATGGATTCGGCGATGCCCAGGAAAGGATTGTCCATATTGCGTTCGTGCTCTAAGCTGCAAACACCCGAATAGCCCACTTCGCGCAACATCTTAACAAACGCGGGATAGTCAATGATACCCCGGCCGATTTCGACCGAATAACCCTCGCGACTGTTGGCAGTTACATCCTTAATGTGGATGTCGAAAACCCGGGTATGGTAGGCCTTAAGTGCCTCAACCGGACATTTGTTGTAGCGTAGGTTGTGACCAATATCGAGGCACATGCCCATGCGGGGATCGAGATCCTTAACATGGTTCCAGATGTCTTCGGCGTCGGGAAATAGTGCAATATCAGGTCCGTGGTTGTGGATGGCATAGTGCATGTCGTACTCCTTTACCTTTTTGTCGATATAGGGCAGAAGCTCATAGTTCGGCACCCCCACAATCAGTTTTACACCTACCCTTTTAGCATAGGCAAACGCGGTATCAATGGCACCGGTGGTCCGCATGTATATGGGACCTACGGCATACCCCTTTACGTTGTGAGCAGCCAGTTTTTCGTGAAATGCTGCTATTTCAGAATCGGTGCTGTTGAAGGGGAGATGAAAATCTTTGATGCACAAATAACGTACATCGCAGCGTTGCATGGTTTCGAGGGTTTTGTCGAGGTCGAAGCGCACAAAGGTGAAACCGGCCATGCCAACTTTAAACTTTTCGTAGGTTTCGGGTGCTGGTTGTGGCGCCGGCCGATTGGCTTGCTGCGCTGCAACAGAGAATGTGAGGGCAACAAGGAGTGCCAAAAGTGTAAAGCATTTGGTCATACAATTGGTTTTTAGGTTACAGTTAAGTATGATTGAACAATAGTTTGATGGTTTGATTTGATTCCAGTTTCCAAAAAAATTGGGCAACGGAAAAAGCATTATTCCATAAATATAGACATTAATTGTATGGTTGTAAACGCTATGCCATCCCTTGAGCAAGTTTGCGTGCCGATTTTGTAAGTCGATGCCTTTGCAGATGCTCACATAAAAGCAGCCGAAGAAGGCAAAAAATCTGGAAAAAAATATCGAATGGGCGAATGGCTGCTGGAATCAAGCAGTGTGCTAATGCTGCCCTCACTATAAATTTACGTTAAGTTTACTTTGAACCAAAAGATGGTTGAGGTTGAAAATAAACGCATCGAAAAAAGTGTCGAAAAAATCTAAAATCTTACCTTTAACCAAATTTTTAAAAAACCGACATCGCCCTCCATAATTGAATGAACGCAAACACTAATAATCGATTCTCGAGATTGAAAGCCTTCTTAAAAAGGTCTAAGTGGTTTGCAAATTGCATGCCTCGAAGGGCGATTTTAATTGCTTGTCTAATCGTCGTGCTACCAGCCATACTTGTGGCCAATGAGAAAGATGCCGACACAAGATTTAAAAATGCTCGCGAGCAGGTGTCAACCAATCCCAATGAAGCTTTAGTACTTGCCAATGAAATTTTGAAGGATTATGGGTACCAGGGTAACGACAGTCTGCTTGCCAAAGTTGCCTACCTCATGGGCACAGCCAACCTTTACTTAGGAAGGGGGTTAATAGCTGCCGAACATTTCAAACATGCCCTCACCTTCGACTTTATGCAGCAAAACATCGAATTGCGGGAGGCGTCGTGGAACAACCTTGGCATAGCCTACGACCTTGAAGGTAAAATGGAGAGTGCATTGGAAGCCTACAACATATCGCTCGGAATTGCGGGTGAGCGGAACGACTCCACCAGCATTATGCAGTCGATGATCAATATTGGGTTGCTCGACAAAAAATCGGGTAATTACGAGCGTGCCATCGACAAATTTGAAACTTCCCTGAAATTCTTTACCCGGCAAAGCGATACCCTCAATATGGGGTTGAGCCACCAAAATCTTGGGGCCACCTACCTCGACATGTCGCAATTGGATGCGGCCGAGGCCGAAGGGCTAAAAGCACTTGAATGTTTCAGAGCGGTTGCCTACAAGGCCGGCCAAATTGAAATTAAAAACAATCTTGCCAATATATACCGCGATAAAGGAGAATACCAGATGGCCATTGATTTTATTGAGAAGGCCTTCTTAGTAAATAAAACCTTTGGCAGTTTACTACTTGAGGGCAATTTGCAGACCCAGCTGGCCTCGATTTACATCTTGCAACGCAACTTCAGGCAGGCAGAAGCCGCCTTGCAGCGTGCCTTCTCCATTTTTGCCGAAAATTTCACCCCCGATTATCAACTCTATACGGTGCAGGTGGCCATGCGGTTGTATGCACACACCGGAAACATACAGAAATACCTGGAAGCCGAAGCCATGTTGAGTCAAATTTCAGAGGCTATTCAAACGGAAATCAACATCAAATCTTACAACCAGCTCTCAGAACTTTACCAGCATAAAGAAAACATTGCCATTATCGAGGAGCAGCAGATCAAGCTTTTGAACAAAAACCGTAACATCGCGTATTTGTCGGTCATACTGTTGATATTGGTGGCGATTTCAACCATTGCGATTACGCTCTATTTGCGGATTTCGCGCTACCAACGACTGCTCTTTCGGCAGCGTGTTCAGGAACTGAATGTCACGAAACCCCAACCAGATACTTCCAGCGCTGATGTTGAAGAGTACGACAAATTTAGGGAGTTGTACAAAAACATTGTAGCAGTTTTAGAGCGTAAGAAGATGTACACCGACAGCAGTGTTACAGTAGCTTTTCTGGCCAATGAACTCAACACCAACGATAAATACATCTCTACCGCTATTGGCAAGTATGGTGAAACAACCTTTACGGCATTGATCAATGGTTACAGGATAGACGAAGCCTGCCGCTTACTGCTCGACATCGATCGTGGCTATAAGATGACCGATGTGGCCAGATTATCAGGCTACAACGATCCATCCACCTTTTATCGGAATTTCAAAGACTCCACCGGATTAACCCCACTACAATTTCTGAAGCTCAAACCACAAGAACAGACTTTTAAGGATGCATTGGAATGATTGAAAAGTCTTAAAATAGGATGTTTGTCTACTACTTTTTGAATTTAGAGGGGCGATAAATCAAATTCAGCCATAGCCAAACGCTTAAATAGAGAACTATTAAAAAATACAGCCTCAAAATAATGGAGGTCGAAGGACGGAAGGATGCCCATATTCAATTTTCTTGATTGGCATAATGGATTTATTAAGCTGTATATCAATTATCCAATTGAGTAATTCAAAATTCTAGGTCCCGCAACCATCTCTGCTGAATTCGGGAATTGCAAGTTTTTTTACCGGAATTGCAATAGTTTGTTATGTTTCTGTACCACTATACCACTCTATTTCCGATATTGCAAACAATCATTCCGGTATAACAACATTTAAACGTGTAATTTTGTACTAAGATTTAAACAATCGACATCAACACACCACCCTGGCAGGTATTGTGTTGATTTTATCGAAACGGCGAATTATTCATGCATATTTCAACATGTAAGTCTCTTCTTTTGAGGGGTGTACATCTATTATTGTTGTCTGTGAGTTTGATTAAACAGTTAACACTGTTGTTGAACCCGACCTTATACCTTAGTCATTCGGCTAGGAAGGCTACCATAGTGCTTTTGATGGTATTGGGTAGCGCATTGGCAGCGCATGCGCAAACGACCTACTATCTTACAACAGCTGGTGCTGCCAATGCACATTTGCCAGGCAGTTGGAATACCGCTGCTGATGGTTCTGGTATTACCTTAACAACATTCACGTTCAGTGGAGCAGCAATAAGCAATACTTTTGATGTGCCAACGAACATAGCTGGCGTGCTGAATGGCAATCTGACTTTCATTGCAGATGCACCAGGCAATAATAACACTGTTTCCTTGGCGCTTGTTGTAAGGGGAGTATTGAATACGAATGGTTATAATCTGACTACAAGCACTACCACAGGTCATAATAGAGCAACAGCTTCAATTTCGGTCAGTATTGAAAATAACGGAAGTCTTCAGTTTTCAGCAGCCGGACAATTACTTTCTACTTTTGGTACAGCCGCTCGGGAGACACAAACCGTAACATTTGTAGATGGGTCAAACCTAAAAACAGCACATGCGAGCGGTATATCCGGCAGTATACCTATCAATGCAAATGTTATTCAAACCTATGGTATTATTAATTACGAGTTTTCTGGTGCTAATCAAACCCTCAACATCCTGCTCGCCACGGCAAACAGCCTCAACCTATCGGGCAGCGGCACCAAAACGCTGAATCTTACTGCTACGGTGAGCAGCACATTAACCATTGGAAGTGGAGTTACCCTCAATGCTGCCAATTTTGATGTAACAGCCGGCACACTGTCGGGAACCGGAACCTACCAAGCGACAACAGGCGTCAGAATCCTTACCATTGGCACCAACAATCCAACTCCGGTGGAGTTCACTGGTACAATCAGCAATGGTACAGCAACTTCCGTATCAGTGGTCAAAACCGGTACGGGAAAACAGATTTTTTCGGGAAACAGCTCATACACCGGTGCCACCTCCATAAATGTAGGCACACTGGCCATTGCCCACGCCAACGCATTGGGTAGCAATACCGGAATTACTACAGTGGCAAGCGGCGCCTCTCTCGAAGTGCTGGGCTCAATAACTACCACTGAACCACTGACCATCGCAGGTACCGGGGTTGGTAGCACTGGAGCATTGCTCAACACCGGCGGTACCAACACCCTTAGCGGAAACATTACCCTAACTGCTGCATCTACCATTGGTGCTGCTTCTGGCACATTGAATCTTGGAGGTACCATCGCCGCCGACTTTAACAAAACGTTTGCAGGGGCAGGAAATATCAGTGCTACAAATACCATAAGTGGCCCCGGAGCCGTAACCAAAACCGGTACGGGAGTGCTTACCCTTTCTGGAAGCAATACATTTTCCGGTGCCCTTACAATACAGGCTGGCGTTTTATCAGTTCCGTCGGTAAACGACAATGCCACCAACGGTCCTTTGGGCAATAGCATTCATGCGGTAACACTTGGGAGTGGTGTTTCAACTTCGGCAACCCTCCGCTATACTGGGGCTTCTGAAGGAACCAACAAAGCCTTTACAATAGATGCTGCGGGTGCATTTTTTGAAGTTACAGGCAGCGCAACACTGACCTTAAGTGCCGCCAATGCATTAAACGGACCGCTTACCAAATCCGGTAGCGGCGGAGTGGTCTTATCTGGTGCAAATACCAATGATGGCAACCATCTGGTTTCCGTGCTTTCAGGGACCCTGCAATTTAACCGCTCTGGTGGCACCACCCTACCCTCTACCACGCCATTTACAGCAACCGGTGGCACCCTGAAAATCAGTCAGCCACAAACCACTGCCAACCTAACGCTCAGCAGCGGAGGAACATTAGAAATTGATGAAACGGCGGCATTTACCATCAACAACAACTTCAACGGAGGAGGAACGATTCTCAACCGGGGTACCCTGCAACTGGCAGGAACCTCGGCCATGACTTTCCCGAATGGAACTACGGTATCGGCCCTAAAAACTTTACAGATCAACACCACCGGAGGGGTAACCCTCGACCAGAACCTCTCTTTCTTGGATAACGGCTCCCTGCAGATTGGCAGTACCGCCAAACTTACCGCTGGCAACCAAACCATCGCCTTTGGCACAGGAGGTTCAGTTACCGTATCGGGGACCTTAACCACAGCATTGGCGCAGGGTTTAACCGGCGCTGAAGCATTGTTTGGGAATACACCACCCACTCTAACCCTTGCCAACGGCTCTACCGTTGAATACAATGGTGCCGAACAAACGATTTCAGGTTTGACCTACAGCAATCTCATTATAAGTGGCACCGCCACGAAAACCTTTGCCGCGGGTGCGGCAATACTCCAGGACTTTTCGATTAAGGGAACCGCACAACTTACTGCAAACGGAAGTTTTTCGGTCGACGGAAATGTGCTGATTGAGTCAGGTACCCTTTTAAGTGGAGGTGGATTTGACCACTCCATTGGAGGAAACCTTACCAATGAGGGCACGTTTATTACCGGCAATGCTACCTTTACTTTTCATGGCAGCGGCAATAATACACTGACGGGTGTCGACACATTCTATAATCTGGTTATTTCAAAATCTTCGGGATCGATTACCACTTCAGGCACCCTATCGGTATCCAACAATCTTGTGGTTAACAGCGGTACATTCAATAGTGCATCTACTTACCATAATGTAATCATCGAGGATGGCGCAACCTTTGCTGCACCATCGGCTGGTACGAATACGGTTACCGGCAACTGGACCAACAACGGAAGTTTTACGGCCAACAACGGTCAAGTTGTTTTTGCCGGTACAACAACCCAAACCATGGGTGGTACCAACACCACCACCTTTTATAACCTCACCATGGATGGTGTGGGCGATAAGGTTCTGGCCATAAACACCGTAAGCACTGCCACCCTCACCATGTTGCAGGGAAAAATGTTTATTGGAGCCTATAAATTGCAAGCCAACAATTCCGCAGGTGGCAGTGCAAGCAGCTATGTCGTAACCGACGGTACCGGACGGTTGAGTCTTTTGCTGGAACAAAACTCACCGAAACGCTATCCCATAGGGGCTTCGGCCTACAACCCTATTGAGCTTACCAACTTAGATATCACAGATCGTTTTAACATGAGGGTGAGCGATGAAGACAATACCAATGCCAACGACTTTTCCAAAACCGTATCCCGCCGTTGGTATGGATCGAAAGATGGAGCAGGCATCTCCAATCTCTCGGCAACCCTTACGGTGAATAAAACTGATGAAAGATATTTAGAAATACACGCTGATCCAGATAAGGCTAAAATAGGTGTCTTTTCAGGTCTATATTGGGCCTATGCATGGACACCCACCATTGCAACCAGTACAAACACCGTTTCCTATACCGTAATGAGCACTATCCTCAATATCAATTCTGGAGAGGGTTTTATTACGGTAGGGTACGACAATGCCTTTGATCCCGACCGGTTTACCGTTTCGGTAGCTCCGCAAAATCCACCCCTTGGCGTGCCCAATTCAACCATTACGGTTAATTCCGTTAACAGTCAGCTTGTACCTACTTGGCTTAGGGAGAACACCTCATTTGTCCTTACTGCATCCAATACCACCATACAGCGGGGATCTACACCCGGTGTGGTTACGGGGACCATTGCCACCAATACCTACAGTACGGCAGTTGAAACCATTGCTTTTACAGAAATAACCACCACGAACAATCCAGCAACGGTTTCTGCCACTTGGGTGTCGGGTGAACCAGCGCTGCAGGCAGGGGTATCATCCGATTTTATGGTTATCAATGCTCAGGTGTTTCGTCCGGCACGCACTGGAAACTGGAGCGATGAAAATATGTGGGAATTAAGTCTGGATGGGGGAACTACATGGGGAACTACCAGCTACACCTTTGCGCAGGGAAGTGCCTCCAACACCTTTACTGAAGAAGCCCTGGTATTAATTCCAGCAACGGTAACGCTTACTGCCAATGTAGATGCCTCCTTTTATAGCATGGTCGTAGAGGGTACTCTTGATTTGGTAAGCGGAACCCTTACACTCAACCACCCTGAAGGCAACACCCGTGGATACGATATACATGTGCACGGAGGACTCTTCAAAAATTCGGGAGGAACGTTCACCAACACAAATGAAACCTATCCCATCGAAATTCACGGTAGTACTTACTGGCATGCCCGAAATGGAGGTGAAATTCCACAAGCCATTTGGTACTCGCTCGACGGAGTTCGGGCAACGCTTCGAGTCACCGGAATTACCGATCAACCACTTACCAGAGGTTTGAACCAAACCTTTCAAAATATAATTTGGGACAATCAAAATCAGACGGTCAGTCAGCCACTGTCGCACGACCTCACCATAAATGGTTCACTTGATCTGGTAAGCGGTACCTTATCCACCGGAACACAACATGTGGTGAAGGCTCCCATAGGAGGATTGACGCGCACCAACGGATACATCATCGGTAATCTAAGGTATACCGTTAACAGCGGAGCCAACCAAACACTGCTGTTTCCGATTGGCGACAATTTAAACTATGCACCGGTAGTGGTCGAATTTGAGAATGTAAGCAACAACGGGGGCAACATCACTGCCAACACAACGCCTACCCTTGCACCACCTCCGTTGGCCAGTGGTTTAAGCCAAGTGAATTATGTGAACCGCAAATGGGACGTTTCAAATAATGGAGTGTCGTTCAACACAGTTTCGGTTTCATTGCAATTTAACGCCAGCGATGTGGTAGGTTCCAGTACGGCAACGTATAAAGTTTCCAGACTTTCGGGAACCCAATGGTCATTGTTCGAAACTTCAGCTTCAGGAGTTTATAGTGTAACGGTCTCCGGCATTACCTCATTAAGCGATTTCTATATTGCAGCCCAATGCGACGACGATGCCTATGTCTGGATGGGGTCGGTAAGCAATGAATGGCACAATCCTGCCAATTGGTGTCGCAATGAAGTGCCCAACGCCGGCAAAAATGTATTTATCACTGCCGAGAACCTGCCCTTCCCGGTAATTTCAGGAACAGCTGCAGTGGGCAGTCTAACCATTATGGAAGGTGCAAGCTTAAGCTTAACAGGCGCAAACTCCCTGACCGTATTTGGCAACTGGACCAACAACGGAACTTTTACAGCAAACGCTGGGCTGGTTTCCTTTACCGGAACGGTTACGCAAACCATAGGCGGAAATGCAACCACCACATTCCATCACCTCTCGATCGACAATCCCCAGGGTGCTCAGGCCGGTGCCAACCTGGTGGTAAACGGCATGCTTAACCTTGCTTCCTCCAATCCAAATACTACATCAGGAACTTTGGAGATGGTTCGGAATTATGGATCGTATATCTCAGAACCAACAATTGACTATCCCAACACCTGGAGGCGCGAAAGCGATATCCTTGACTCGTGGGTATTGACCATGGGACCCGATGCCACCATTTCCGGTGTTGGGGATGTAACCGGACGGGTTTTAAGAACCACCCTTAACGATGGGGTGGAATACTTTTTTGGCAATACAAGAACCTCTATCAAGTTTAATAGCAATGGAAGTGAGCTACCCACTGCAGTAATGTTTGTGATTACCCGCGGAGATAAAGGTTTGCATCCCAACAAAACCAATGCACTGCCAAGGCTTTATCAGATTATCAAAACCGGTGGGACTAACAATTCAACCTTTACGCTAAAACTGCCTTACGATGATGCAACCGATGAAAACAACCTGGTTACTTGGGACCATCATATCCCATACTCTACCAACAATACACCCCATGAGCATGGCAAAACATCGATCAACACAACCGACAAATATTTATTGCTCGAAGGGCATAGCATCTTTTACCTCACCAGTAATGAAAACATCGGAGAAGACGCCAAATATTGGATGATTGGCCAGAGTTTAATCAGCGGAACCCGCTGGCTAGGAGCTACACCAAATTTTCGCAGGGAGTGGAATGCCCCCTCCAACTGGACCGGGGGAATTGTTCCACGAGCCACCGATGATGTTACCATTCCGGGAAATATTGCGTCTATCAATATTGCTTTACTACCAGCTGGCGTGCAGACCGAAGTCAGCAGCATCAGGATATTAGAAGGTGGTCAGCTCGACGGAGGAACCGGCCATTTGGTGCTATCGGGCGGCATTTATACCGATACCTTTGGGTCGGGAGCCACTTATACCTGGATCAATTTGGGCACATTTACACCCACTGCAAGTATCGGTGGTAGTCGTGTTTCCTTCGCCTACTCCGATGCAAGCACCATACCGTTTGCCGGCACCGCCAATTTCTTCGATTTCGGGATTGCCACAGGCACCCACTTCAAAATGCCTGAAAATAGCATAATGAGTATCGAAGGAAATCCGATAAACCAGGGCACATGGGATGCTACAACTGTCAGCAATACTGTAATCTACAACGGTATATCAGGACTAGTCCAAGCGGTAATCAATCCAAATGGCGGCTCCCAAGGCTACTATAATTTGGTATTAAAAGAGACAGACCCTATTAATTTGCCCGCATTGCTGCAGATTAAAGGAGATTTGAATAACTCAGTAACCGGAGCTGTTACTTCCAATGGTGAGGTGATCTTCGATGGGGGTCGGGAGCAGAGGTTGCTTGGGACGCACGCAGTTGATTTTAAAGACGTGGGGGTAACTGGCAGCAATACCCAGTTAAAAACGTTAAGTCCCTTTAACCTCAAGGGTAAGCTAAATGTCGGCGCAGGGGCAGCAGTTTCGGTCGAAAATGGAATGCAAATATCATTGAGCACCAATGTTTCAGGTACACTTAGCATCAATACGCTGGTTGTACCAATTTTTAGAGGGGATTTGTCCGTTGAAACAGGTGGTGTTTTCAGCAATACGTTGAACACCGACATTTTGCTCGAAGGGAACCTTATTAACCGGGGTCAGTTGCAGACCGGAATATCGACCTTCACCTTTGGAGGCAACAGTTTGAGAAGCATTGGAGGTACCCAAACCTCTGTGTTTTATACCATAAAAATCTCTAACAACAACGGTCTTACGCTGGTCGATGGCATAGATATGGAAGTGCTCAAACAACTGGAATGGTACAATAGTTACACAGGCGTAATTTCCACCACCCTCAATGGCAGCGTAGTTTTGGGCCTCGATGCATCGATTATAAATCCTGGCACCAACAAGTATATAAACGGCAGGTTAAGCAGAAGAATAAATACAACCCATATTGGCCAGTCGATTTTATTTGCTATTGGCAACAACAGCCGCTACACACCGGTAGAGATAATGCTTACCGGGATTGCAACTGAGGGACTATTAAGTGCGCAAAGCATACAGGGAGCGCATCCGAATCTTTCAACTTCCGGATTTGGAACAGGGGAATTATTCAGCGGCATCAACCGTTACTACCGCATTGAAGAAGCGTCGACCGGCTTTTCCAATGCCACCGTTACCCTTAATTGGGTATTGGCCGATGAAACCGTTGATCTGAGCACTGCTACCCTAACCGTTAAAAAATTCAGCAATGGGAGTTGGAGCACAGTAAACGTCGTAAGCCAAGATCGCTATTCCATTACTGTTAACAACATAAATGATTTCAGCGACTTTGCGATAGGAATTTTGGCAGCGCAAACCGCCTTTAATTTGACAGGCGGAGGAACGATATGCGGAACTTCGAGCACAACCATTGGGCTTGATGGTTCTGAAGAGGGGGTAACCTATCAGCTGTATCGCGATGGCACAACGGTTGGTTCTACCGTGTCAGGTACAGGAAGTGCAATCACTTTTGGAACATTCAGTACAGCGGGTACATATACCGCCAATGGCTATCTGGTGGAGGGAAATACCTACTCCATGACCGGCAGTGCAACCATTGCAGTTTTAGATCCAGGTACCTGGACAGGCGCAGTGGATACCAATTGGCAAACTGCGGAGAACTGGTGTGGCGGAATTCCAGCCGCGGAAACCGATGTTGTAATTCCTACCGGCATGACCCACTATCCCGTAATTAGCAGCGCTGCTACAACCCGCAGCATTACCATTGAAGCAGGCGCATCGCTTACCTTGTCAGACACAGGCACGTTAACCATATCGGGTAACTGGAACAACTACGGTAATTTTACAGCCGGCACCTCCACTACCACCTTCAATGGAGTGGGTGCCATAGGCGGCACAGCCACTACCACTTTTCACCATATAGCTGTTGTAACCCCGGGAAACTTGACCACAGGTATTGCTGCTGTTGTTGGTGGAAATCTATCCATTGGAGGTACCTCCAGTTTAACCATTGGCGGATTTGACTTTACCGTTTCGGGAACCACCTCGGTGGGAAGTAGCGGTGGTAGGTTGGCAATAAATTCTCCTGCTGGCAGCAAACGCTTTGCGGGCAAATTGACCGTTAATGGTGGCGGTTTCTGGACCAACTCTGGAAATTCTGACGTTACCTTTGAGGGGGGGATAACCAACAACGCTACCAGTAATTTCTCGGCAGGGAGTGGGGTCCATTATTTCGCGGTAAACAATCAGGAGATTAGGGGGACTGTAACAATTAGTAATATTACAATTGATAACATCACACTTAGCAATTTTAATTCGTTGTTTACCGAAAATATAAGTGGAAACAACAATGGAGCTTTATTTCAAAATTCATTTTCAAAACTTTACGTTAGTGAATCGACGAATGATATTAACATAATAGCGGATACAGATGACAATGAGGTTATTTACAATGGTTCAGATCAAACAATCCACCCATCTAATTTCTTTAATTTAACATTTCAAGGATCTGGAACAATTAGTTCGACCTCAAGTTTACACATAAAAAATAACCTTATAATTGCCTCAGACCGTATTTTCAATGCCGGCACCTTTAGCCATACTTTGGGGGGCAATTTTACCAACAACGGCGCATTGAATGCCGGTACCTCCACCATTACCTTAAACGGTTCTTCGGCACAAACGGTCAGCGGTACTTCAGTGCCGGAATTCCACAATTTAGTCGTAAACAACAGTGCTGGGATTACCCTTAGCACACCCGTTGCGGTAAGCAATACCCTTACTTTCGTAACCGGCAAAATCAATACAGGTATTCACACCGTTACCTTAAGCGAGACCGGTTCGGTTGTAGGAGCCAGCAGTGCCACCTACATATCTGGCAACGTGCGCAAGCAGTTTACCTCCGATCCAGGGTTTCAGGCCTTCACATTCCCAGTGGGCGACGCTTCCATCTATGCGCCGGTTGCTGTGGATTTAGACAACCAAAACGGCAGTCCGCTCAACCTGACTGTATTTATAAAAGAATCGGCCTCCGATCCATCCTCCGGTTTATCGTCAAAGGCAAACCGCGTATGGGTAACCCAGGGCAGCAGTGTACTTGCCAACAACGGAAGTTACACCATTACCTTTGACCTATCGAATACGACCAACAGTGGAGATTTTGCAAACTATATTGTACGCAAATACACCAGTGACAGCTGGTCGACCGTGCCCTCAACAGTAAATGTTGAGAACAAGACCATGCAAGCGGCGGGTTTAACCACCTTCAGTGAATGGGAAATTGGCGAATGCGCTGCCCCGGTAATAACAACTCAACCCCAATCTGTAAGCATTGCGTATGGAGAGAATGCAGGATTCTCGGTTGCAGCCACCGGCAATATTGCCTCCTATACTTGGGAGATGTCGGCCGACGGCGGAACATTTACAGATGTCCTTAACGAAGGGATCTATTCAGGAGCCAACACTGCTACCCTAACCCTCACCCTACCAACGGTATCTTTAAGCGGCAACTATTTCAGAGCCCAAATAATTTCGGAATGTGGAGCGATAGTTTTCACGGAGTCGGTGACGTTAACGGTGGCCGCTCGTACAATCACTATCACCGCAGCAAGCGATTCAAAACAATACGATGGTACCGCCCTTACTACCAATACATTCACAATCACAGATGGCACCCTTGCTGCAAGTCAGACAGTCTCTTCTGTAACGATCACTGGTACACAAACCAATGTGGGTACAAGCTCTAACGTTGCTAGTGCAGCTGTAATCAAAGATGCCTCTGAGAACAACGTTACCGCCAACTACAACATTTCATATGTGGGCGGCGATCTGACCGTCACAGCTAAACCAATCACCGATTTCACCGTTGATCCAATTGACGCCCAAACATACTCGGGAACGGCTATTGAGCCAGGGGTCGTGGT
>CAYGIQ010000032.1:0-21635 GCA_964349885.1 uncultured Prolixibacteraceae bacterium
GGTAGAGCAGACTGTGGATTATTTAAAGAAGCGCTCTTCGAGCAAGGTCGTGTTTAAATTATTGGCCGACGAACACGCCAACTATGAAGTGCCCCTCAACGAAGCACTTTTCTCTTGGGTCATAGAAAACCTATGTAAAAATGCCATTGATGCGATGGACAATCATGGCGAGATAATGTTGGTGCTAACTGAGCTAGAGAGTCAGATTGTTTTGGATGTGACCGATACGGGAAAGGGTATTCCCAAGTCGATGCACAAGACTATATTTAGGCCCGGTTTTTCGACTAAGAAAAGGGGTTGGGGGCTTGGGCTCTCTCTTGCCAAGAGGATAGTCGAAAATTATCATCGGGGCAAAATTTTCATTAAAACCTCCGAAGTTAGAAGAGGTACAACGTTTAGAATTCAACTGCACAAGCAACTTTCAATGTGAATAATTCCAAATAATTTGAAATTATTTGTGCCATTATCTTAAAAATTAATACTTTTGCCTCACTTTTTTGCCATGGGTAAGTTATCGCTATACAATGTTGCCTTTAAAGGATTAAAAGAAGGCAACCACGAATATGCGTTTACCGTGGACAAATCGTTCTTTGAGCTTTTTGAGAACAGTCTAATCGACGAGGGAAATGTTCATGTAGTACTGATGTTGGAAAAAAGGAGTTTGTTCATGAGGCTGCACATTGCTTTAAAAGGAAGTGTTCAGTTAACATGCGACAGGTGTCTTGAGCCCTACGATCAACCCATTGCTCACGAAACAGTGTTGTTTGTGAAGTTTGGGGATACAGAATCAGAAGACGGCGATGATGTTATCTGGGTTTTACCGGAAGAGCATCAGTTAAATGTTGCCCAAATCATTTATGAATACATCTCATTAAGTGTTCCTTTAAGGCATGTCCATCCGGCTTCCGGTAAAAAGAAGGGTGGCTGTAATTCAGATATGCTTGAAAAGTTGGACAGTTATACCCATCATGAGTCTGAATCGGAAATTGATCCGGTCGACGAGCGTTGGAGCGAATTAAAAAAATTGTTGAATAATAATTAAAAACAGATAGCAATGGCACATCCGAAGCACAAACATTCGAAAACCCGCAGGGATAAGCGCAGAACCCACTATAAAGCGGTTGCACCCACCCTTGCTTCCTGTTCCAATTGTGGCGCTACTACCAAATTCCACACCATTTGTCCGGAATGCGGCTACTACAGAGGTAAGCAGGTGATAGAGAAAGAGATTGCAGTTTAACTGAATTGCAAAATCAGATCAGAAAAACTTCTGATCTTTTTTTTGTCCCGACTTTTAAACTTTAGAACATTACAATTAATTGTTTTACAATACGTTAAAATGGTTAATTGAGGCCCTATTTATTTGTAGCCATTAATTATTCGTGTTAATTTGCGGCACGTTTTTGCCAACGTGAGATTGGAAGAGATGGGATACACCAATAAATGGGGTTTGCTTTGCAATAAAAGGAACGTTGTGCTTTTTGGGTTCCTATGATTTTATTGGGGCAACAGCGGATGGTTTTTGAATAAAAATTAAAGCATTGCTAACATGAAGAAAATACAAGCGGCTATAACCGGGATAGCTGCCTACTTACCGGAATACAGACTTACCAATGAGGAGCTGAGTACCATGATCGACACTACGGATGAGTGGATTATGCAGCGAATTGGGATAAAGGAACGGCGGATTCAGATTGGAAAGGGAAAAGCAACCAGTGATCTGGGTGCTGAAGCGGTTCGTCGATTGCTTAAGAAAACCAACACATCACCCGACGATGTAGATCTGATTGTCTGTGCTACCATTACACCCGATATGCCATTTCCGGCGACGGCCAACATCATTGCCCAGAAAACAGGTATTCATAATGGGTGGAGTTTTGATTTAAATGCTGCTTGCTCGGGATTTATTTTTGCCCTAATTACGGCGTCGCAGTTTGTGGAGTCGGGAAGGTACAAGAAGGTCATTGTGGTAGGTGCCGATATGATGTCGGCCATCACCAATTACAAGGACCGCACTACTTGTGCCCTTTTCGGAGATGCAGGAACCGCGGTTTTACTGGAGCCATCGGTCGATGACACCGGCATTATTGACCACATACACCACGTCGACGGTTTGGGGCGTCACCATCTGCACATGAAGGCAGGCGGCTCTTTGCATCCGGCCTCATGCGAAACCGTCAATCTTGATCAGCATTTTATTTATCAGGAAGGGCAAACGGTGTTTAAGTTTGCTGTTTCTAAAATGGCTGATGTTGCAGCGGAAATGATGAGTCGCCACGGAATAACCTCTGATAAATTGGCGTGGCTTGTACCCCATCAGGCGAACATGCGCATCATCGATGCAACTGCGCGCAGAATGGGTATCGATCCGGCACAGGTAATGATCAATATTGAGAAATATGGCAATACCACTGCTGCAACCATTCCATTGTGTTTGTACGATTACGAGCCGAAGCTTAAAAAGGGAGACAACATTATACTGGCTGCATTCGGCGCTGGTTTTACCTGGGGCAGCGTCTATATTAAATGGAGCTACGATGGTTCTGATTTTTCATAGCTATCAATCCCGCAATCCCCAGTACGATCATTGATGTAATGTAATTGGCAGCGGATTGCTGATTTTTTTGTATTTTCGACCGAATTTTCTCTAATAGTCTGATCTTTTGAAGTGGCAAGGGCGTTCAGTTTCAATAAAAAGTGTTCAAAGTGATGTATGAATTCCTGAAAATTTTGTTCTTGCCATTTCGATAAATACATAGTTACCGAATGAAATCGAATCCTAAAAGCAGTTCAGACCCCAGCCTGCAAAACATCAATATGATCAGTAATGGAACCCGTATCAAAGGAGATATCGAGGCCGAGGGTGATATCCGCATGGATGGATATCTGGAGGGAAATATTGTTACCAAGGGCCGGCTGGTCATAGGTACATCGGGGCAAATTAAAGGTGAAATCGACTGTTCCAACGTTGAGGTTTCCGGAAGCCTTGATGGCAAAATTGTCGCCCGAGAGTTGCTCTCGCTAAAGGCAACGGCAGTTGTCAATGGAGAAATCCATACCCCAAAGCTCTCGGTTGAGCCGGGAGCAATCTTTACCGGAACCTGCCGAATGGGTACCATCGCACAACTCTCGCAGGAAAAATCGCAGTGATGGTCGGAACTGTGGTTAGATTCCTGTACCGTTTGTCGGTGCTGACAGCCATAATGGCCTTGGCAGGTTTTATACTTTTTTGGTTTGTGTTTCCGGAGATGTATTCCCCGGTCTATCCTGTTGTTTTGCTCATTGTTTTCCTCTTTACATTTATTACGCATGCATTGCAGATTTACCTGGGGTCGTCCAATTTTTCGCGGTTTGCCCGCATACACATGGTGATGACGCTTCTGCGCTTGCTGCTCTATTCTGTAATCATTGTGCTTTACTTATTGTACAACCGAGAAGATCTTGCTTTATTCCTTAGCATAGTTGGAGTTCTCTATATAACGTATACCGCCTTTGCGGTAAGGGAGCTTACCTACAAGAAATGATGATTTTCCGAAATTTTGTTACCTGATCGGTACCACAGAAAATTACCAATTTTTGCATTGGTTCAGTTCACTTGGGGGGCTACTTGCTAACGGGGAGTAAAACATTTTAAGAAAATATGGTATTGCAGACTTCATCAAGTAAAAAACGTATAAATTTGGGCCTTGAAGAAATCGGCATATCCGGTATGAAGTTTCTCAGCAACAAGTCAATAATACAACACATAGCCCCTTGGGTTTTGGTGGTTACCCTATTATTGGGCATTGTCCCTTCTTTGTCGGCTGCTGGTGCTCCATCAGATGGACCCTTCAATGCAGGTAAGTTCGTTATCGATCATGTGTCGGATGCCTACGAATGGCACATTACCGGATTTGGCGATACCTATGTAAGTGCACCTCTTCCTATTCTTTTGTACAGCAAACACAGCGGATTTCACGCATTCTGGTCCTCACGGTTTCATCATGGCCGCGATAGTTATCGTGGTTTTGTAATTGCCCAGGAGGGGCAATACGAAGGAAAAATTGTTGAAATGGATGCAAATGGAGCATTCCTGAATCGTCCGTATGATTTTTCTATCACCAAAACGGTAGCAGGAATGTTTGTTGGTGCTATTGTGGTTATGATGATTTTCCTTTCGCTTGCCCGTTCGGCCAAAAAGAATGCTACCGCAGCTCCTACCGGCTTGTACAATTTGGTTGAGCCTGTAATCCTTTTTATTCGCGACGAGGTTGCTTTGCCGGCAATAGGCAAAAAACACCTCGACAGGTTCATGCCTTTTTTGTTGACGTTGTTCTTTTTTATACTGATTAACAACTTACTGGGGTTGATACCGATATTCCCGTTTGGAGCGAATGTTACCGGCAATATTAGCATTACCATGGTGTTGGCGCTCTTTACTTTTTTTGTGACCAACCTTAATGGCAACAAGCATTATTGGAAGGAAATCTTCAATCCCGATGTTCCTTGGTGGATGAAATTCCCCATTCCGTTGATGCCTTTTGTAGAGTTCAGTGGTATGTTCACCAAGCCATTTGTACTTATGATACGACTGTTTGCGAATATGCTGGCAGGTCATCTAATTGTGACCGTGTTCATCAGTCTGATTTTCATATTTAGCAGTATGATCGGCCCAATTGCCGGCTATGGAGTCAGTCCTATTTCGGTTGGTTTTGCCATGTTCATCATATTACTTGATGTACTGGTGTCTTTTATTCAGGCATATGTTTTTACGTTTTTGTCGGCGCTCTACTTTGGTATGGCCACCGCAGAACACCATTAAAATAGATTAACAATTAAATAGTATCGTTATGACAGTTTTAGTTATTCTTGCCGATATTGCCCTTGGGTTGTTTAGCGCAGCCTTTGGAGCCGCATTATCAGCATTTGGTGCATCTTTTGGAATTAGTAGAATTGGAGTAAGTGCCATGGAGGCTATTGCACGTCAGCCCGAATCGAGTGGCGATATCCGTTCAACTATGATCATCTCTGCAGCACTGATTGAGGGAGTTGCCTTCTTTGCCGTGATTGTTTGTGCATTGGTCGTTTTCTTGGGATAAAAACATGAAGATTTGCATCTGCGCAGAAATTGCGCAGATGCAAATTTAATGTGAGTTCGCAACCAGTATCTGCCTGCATCTTGCACCGGAATATCTTAGGGAATCTGGTCTGATTGGATTGTGCTGGTTTGGAGGTTTGCTCCAACATTTTATGGGTAGTGTAGAATTACGTTTAATATAAACAGATCGCTATGGGATTGGTATCACCGGATCCGGGTACACTTTTCTGGATGACATTGGCGTTTGCCCTTGTTGTGGTTGTGCTCAAAAAATTTGCTTGGAAGCCCATTCTAAATGCACTGAGCGAGCGCGAGAGCAACATCCGAAATGCACTAGAAGCTGCTGAACAGGCAAAAGTTGAAATTGGTCATCTGAAAGACAGTCAGGCTGCTATTAGGGCTGAAGCACAGCGTGATAAGGATCAAATTCTTAAGGAAGCACGTGAGTTAAAGGAAAAAATCATTGCCGAGGCAAATGAAAAAGCTTCGCTCGACGCTCAGAGGTTGATTGAGCATGCAAGAGATGCCATTGAAAGGGAAAAACTTGCTGCCATTGAGCAAATAAGGTATCAGGTAGTTAGCCTTTCGGTTAGTATTGCAGAAAAGATCATAAGGGAGAAGATTTCTACTACTCCCGAGCAGGAAAAAGTGATTGATCTGATGCTTCAGGATCTCAATCTGAATTAGCGCATGAACGAAAGCAAAATACCGGTTCGTTACGCCAAGGCACTCTTTCTGGCTGCCCGTGATTCGGAGCAGATGGAAGTTGTGGCCCAGGACATGCGATCCATTCTGCAGTTGTGTAAATCTTCGGAAGATTTCGAAGTATTTTTGCAAAGCAGTGTGCTTAAAAGAAGCGAAAAACGTACTGCTCTTATGGCGATTTTCGAGAATAAGATAGCCGATTTGTCGCTACGTTTTTTGTTGATGTTGGCCGAGAATCGCAGGGAGTCCTTTATGGCACGGATTTGTGTAAATTTTCTTGATTTATCAAGGGAACATGAGGGAATTAGGTCGGTGACCATCACCACCGCCAATGAATTGCCAAAAGGCATTTACGAGAATATTAAACAATTTCTCGAAGCCAAAACCGGCGACCGGGTAGAGCTTGCCACTAAGATAAAACCCAAGATTGTGGGGGGCCTTATTTTAAGGATGGGAGATCTTCAATTTGATGGCAGCATTTCCAGTCATCTGAGTAAGATTAAAGAGTCGTTATTGCAACAAAATAGCTTTCTAAACAAATAGGATTAGTGTATGGCGGATATTAAACCGGCAGAAGTTTCTGAGATTCTCAGACAGCAGTTGGAACATTTTAAAACCAAGTCGGAGCTCGACGAGGTTGGTACCGTATTGCAGGTGGGGGATGGGATTGCCCGTATTCACGGACTTTCGAATGTTGGCTCTAACGAGATGGTACTGTTCGACAGTGGAATACAGGGAATAGTTCTCAACCTTGAGCAAGACAATGTGGGGGTAGTGCTTCTTGGCTCTTCAGAACATGTAAAGGAGGGCGATACGGTAAAGCGGACCCGCAGAACTGCCTCTATTATGGTAGGTGAGAAACTTGTCGGTCGGGTCATTAATACCCTCGGTGTGCCGCTGGACAATTTAGGGCCCATAACCGGAGAACTTTTTGAGATGCCTCTTGAAAGAAAAGCCCCCGGCGTTATCTTCAGACAGCCTGTAAAGCAACCGCTGCAGACCGGAATCAAAGCGATTGATGCCATGATCCCTATTGGAAAAGGCCAACGTGAATTGATTATCGGCGACAGGCAGACAGGAAAAACCGCCATTGCCATTGATACCATTATCAATCAAAGAAGTGCTTACGAAGCAGGAAAACCTGTTTACTGTATATACGTCGCCATCGGGCAAAAAGGCTCAACAGTTGCCAACATAGCCGCCACTTTGGGTAAATATGGCGCTATGGATTACACCATCATTGTGATGGCGACAGCTGCCGATCCTGCTGCGCAGCAATTTTATGCCCCTTATGCTGGTGCCGCCATCGGTGAATACTTCCGTGATACCGGCCGCGATGCTCTGATCATTTTCGACGATCTATCAAAACAGGCCGTATCTTATCGTGAAGTGTCATTGCTTCTTCGCCGTCCACCGGGACGTGAAGCCTATCCCGGCGATGTTTTTTACCTCCACTCCCGACTGCTAGAGCGTGCAGCCAAGATTATCGAATCGGACGAAATTGCGGTTCAGATGAACGATCTTCCACCCAGTCTGAAGAATCGGGTTAAAGGAGGCGGTTCTCTTACTGCTCTGCCCATTATTGAAACGCAAGCTGGCGACGTATCGGCGTATATTCCCACCAACGTGATCTCAATAACAGATGGTCAGATATTTCTGGAGTCGAACCTTTTTAATGCAGGTGTTAGACCCGCAATAAATGTGGGGATTTCGGTGTCAAGGGTAGGAGGCTCTGCACAGGTTAAGGCAATGAAGAAAATTGCAGGTACCCTTAAACTCGATCAAGCGCAATTCAGGGAACTTGAAGCATTTGCCAAATTTGGATCCGATCTAGATGCCGCTACACTTCGTGTGCTCGACAAAGGGCGAAAAAACATGGAGATCCTTAAGCAGATGCAGTATAGGCCCTATCGATTGGATCATATGATTGCCGTAATTTATTGTGGGGTAATGGAGTTGCTCAGGAGTGTTCCAATCGACAAGATTAAGCAATTTGAGCATGAGTACCTTGAATTGCTGGCGTTACAATACCCAGAGGTGCTCGAAAACCTGAGCAAGGGGAACCTGACAGCTGACGATGAGCAGTCTATGCGTGCAGCCGCGGGTGAAGTAGGCAACAGGTTTGTTGTAGTGGACCCAGCCTAAGAACTAAGTAAATAAGATCAAAGGAAGCGATGGCAGGCTTAAAAGAGATACGTACAAGAATATCCTCGATAAAGACCACCCGGCAGGTTACCAGTGCTATGAAAATGGTATCGGCAGCAAAGCTTAAACGGGCTCAGGATGCCATCATTCATTTTCGACCCTATGCGTCAAAACTCTATCAGATTCTTTCGGACATTGCCCGTGCATCCGAATGTTTCAGTGGGTCCGATTGGTGTGCTCCAAGAGAAGCGAGGCGTGTGCTTGTTGTGGTAATATCATCCAACAGAGGGCTTTGCGGTGGGTTCAATATGAACATTGCCAAACATACGGAACAACTGATCGCCAGCAAGTATCCTGCTCAGCATGCAGCAGGATTGGTCGATATTCTTGCGATTGGTAAACAAACCGAGCGTTTGTTGCGGTCGATGGGATATGTGCAGGTAGTCAATAACAACGACCTTTGGCTTGATCTTGATTACGATAAGTCTGAAAGGGTGGTTGCTGAAATTATGGAACAATACGCTTCCCATTTATACGACCGGGTTGATTTGGTGTACAATGAGTTTGTTAATGCCGTTGTTCAAATGCCGGTGTCGCGCCAACTCTTGCCCATGCAGGTTGATTTGAAAACTTCAGGTAACGACTCCGATGATTTAATGTTGTATGAGCCATCAAGGAGAGAGATCATTCAGGCATTGATCCCCAAAATACTCAAAGTGGAGTTTTATCGTGCTTTGCTCGATTCGCATGCTGCCGAGCATGGAGCCCGGATGACTTCTATGCACATGGCTACCGACAACGCAACTGTACTGATTGGTGATCTCTCGCTTGTATACAACAAGGCTCGTCAGGCGTCCATCACCAAAGAGATTCTCGAAATTACAGGCGGTGCCGAGGCGCTTCGCAGCAGCTAAAAAGCATCAATTTCTTTGTGCAACTTTAAATCCCAAAACCAGATTGGTTGCGGCCTGAATTCCAAAAACGTTTGCCCTCTGCTCAAATTCCAGCACCATCTTTGCCAATGCCTCATAATGCGGGGAGCCAGCAATTCTTGAGAGATTGTTTTGCATGGTTTTAACGAAGCGCGCTATCTGTTCAGGAGCGGTTTCTGCGGTGGGCTGGCGCAGGAATTCAAACTGAAACTCAGGTTCCAGTCCCTCCTTTTTTGCCAACTCGAGTATTTCGCCACTTGTATAGGTTTCACGATGGTAGATTCCATTCAGCCGGTCGATGGCACTACGATGGTGGTGATATATTTTGTGGTTTTCCTGTGCCTCATTTAACGCATCGGAGCGCAACTCAGAGATGATTATCCATCCTGAAGGTCGGGTTACCCGCTTCATCTCGGCTATGGCTGCAGAAGGACTTTCTAAGTGATGCAAGGCATTGGACAATGTACACAGATCAAATGTATGATCACTGAACCCAAGTTGATGCGCATGCATCGTTACAAAATCGAACCCTTCTGACGAGAATCTTTCTCGGGCTGTTGAGATGGCTATACCATCGGGATCGATACCTGTAAAATGTATTTTGGGAAAAAAGTTGTGGAGCAATTCGATAAAATCGCCACTTCCGGTCCCTATGTCCAGCGCTTTATGGAGATTTTTGGCTGGAAGTAGTGTCGTTAATTTCTGCATGGGTATTCAAATTAGCAATAAAAGTGCCGATATGGCGGTGACAGTCAAAACGATGATCCGGAAGGTTTGTTCTGGTATTCGTTTTACAACCTTAATGCCTACATAGGCTCCGGCAGCAATCGCCGGAAGAGCGGTTATATTCAGCAAAAGTGTGTCGGTAGTGATGTTGTTCCAAACCATCAATTGCAAGGGAAATTTGATGAGGTTAATGATTAGAAAAAACCAGGCGGTTGTTCCGATAAAGTGATGCTTCGAAAGATTGCTGGCAAGAAGGTAGACAGCAAATACAGGGCCGGCAACGTTGCCCATCATGGTTGCAAAACCACCGGTAATTCCCAGTAATGGCGCAAACCAAAATTTATGGGAGATATGGCCATCGCTGTTATTGCGCAGCAGCATAACCCCAAGGCTTAGAAACACCAATAGGGCTATTATCCTGGTAAACCATGTGTCGTCAACCTTGTCGCCTACCCATAGTCCGACGACCAACCCCAACAAGGCCCACGGGAGTGTTTTGATAAGGTGTGTTTTGTGCGCATGTCGGTGGTAATAACCGACCCCGAAAATGTCGGCCATAATCAACATGGGTAGCAAAACACCGGTCGACGGTTTTCCTCCAAAGATAAAAGCAAGCGCGGGCACAACTATCATGGAGACCCCTGGGACTCCAACCTTCGACATCCCAACCAGCATTGCCGATGCCATTAAAAAGAACCATTCAAGTGGAGTGAGTGCTGCAAAGGACATGTCGTTGCAAAAATGCGAAGGTAAGCAAATCACTCTAAAATCCATTTTTCCCAAGGAGATGGGTTGGTGCCATGGGATTCCTTGGGGGGATTAAGCTATCCGCTTAGAAACGTAAGATTCAGCCTTAAATAGTTATATATTTGTATATTTAATAAAGGACCAATGGCGGATTCAAAATTGCTTGAAATTGAAAGACTGGAACAGGCGGCCAGCATGCTTAAGGCGATGGCACACCCAATGCGGATCGCCATCATCAAACTTCTCGAAGGAGAGAAAAAGCTAACGGTTACAGAAATTCATGAGCTTTTAGGTTTAGAGCAGTCTGCTACCTCGCATCATTTAGGGATATTGAAAGATAAGGGTGTGCTGTGCAGCAAACGGGAAGGAAAAAACACCTTTTACTTTGTGAAGAACAGCCTTCTCATGCAGGTTATTGACTGCATAAGCCACTGCGCCTGCGACTAATTGTGGCTGAATCAATCTGGTACTGAAACAACACTGAATTTTATAGGTATGAAATTGGTAATTGCCTCCAACAATCCGAATAAAATTTTTGAAATAGGACGGTTGTTGGGTGACAAGGTTTCGTTGCTCACCCTCGATGAGATTGGATGTACCGAGGAGTTACCCGAAGAGAGAGACACGCTTGAAGGCAATGCATCTCAAAAGGCTTGGTACCTTTTTGATCGATATGGCTATAACTGTTTTGCCGACGATACCGGCCTAGAGGTTGTTGCTTTGAACGGCGCCCCTGGTGTGTATTCGGCCCGGTATGCTGGCCCGGAGAGAGATGCTGTGGCAAATGCAAAGAAGGTTTTGACGCTAATGAATGAAATAAACGACCGCAGGGCGCGTTTCAGAACTGTAATCTCTTTGTTAATAGATGGTAAGGAGACTCAATTCGAAGGGATTGTCGACGGCAATATTACCCGCTTTCCTCGCGGGAACGAAGGATTTGGTTACGACCCAGTATTCGAACCTGAAGGTTTTGGGATTACCTTTGCTGAAATGAACGTAGATGAGAAAAACAGTTGCAGTCATCGTGCCAGGGCTATAGCTCTTTTGGCAGCGCATCTCCTCAAGTTAACCCAATGCCGTTAGAAAGGCAGTCATGATACAAAAAATCATACTCATAGCAGCCTTTATCGCTTTTGCTGCGGAGGTCTTTCCTCAACATCGAACAGGTGATTGGGAAGACCATTTATCGTTCTCCAATGCATTTAGGGTCGAAGCTGCAGGCAGCAGGGTTTTTTGTGCTACCGATGGGGGTATCTTCTATCGCGACCTCGAGGATAACTCTTTGAATAAACTTTCGCGTCGTGTTGGGCTAACGGATGTTGCCGTTCAAACTTTTTCGTACCATCAGGAAAGAGGTTTACTGGTAGTAGCTTATCGCAACAGCAATATTGATTTGGTATACCCAGATCGGGTCGTTAATCTGGCCGATATTCAGCGCAAATTAATGTCGGGAGATAAAACCATTAACCGAGTGTCCATATATGGCAACGAAGCATACTTATCGACAGGTTTTGGTATTGTGGTGATTAATCTTAGCCGCAATGAGATCAGGGACACCTATATTATTGGAGAAAACGGCGCTCAGTTGGCGGTTTTTGATGTTGAAACCGATGGAGATTATCTCTATGCTGCCACAGCATCGGGAATTTACAGTGCACCGACTGTAGGGGTTAACCTGCTCGATTACCGCAATTGGCGGCGCGACGCCACCCATCCCCGCCCGAATGGCAAGTTCAGCCATATTCGACGTTTCAATGGTGAATTGTTCTCGGTGTATACCCGTGGCACATGGGATGGTGATGAGGTGTATGTACTCCGCAACGGTAGTTGGCAGCGTATTTTACAGGAGGTAGGTTTTGTTAACGATATACAGCCTGGGTCTGAATACCTGACAATCGCCGGCAGATCGGAGGTGCATATCTTCGGCCGCACTTTGCAACGGATAGGTCATGTTGTCGACTACATGATGGATGGGAATCGTATTGTTGGCATCGACACCCGGTCGGCATCGATTGGCAGTGATGGCACCATATGGGTTGCCGATTTTCGCGAAGGGCTGATTGGCATAACCCAGCAGGCTTTTCAGCGCAACACCCCTCCCGGGCCGTCTGCCAACTATGCTTTTTCGCTCAATTTTACCGGAGAGCGCCTTTGGGTGGCTTCGGGTGGCCGGACCGATCCGTGGAACAACCAATTCAGGGCTCCCGTTTTTCACCGTTACGAAGATGGTCTGTGGCAGTCGTACGATACAAAGGCCTTTCCTGAGTTGAAGGATTTTTATGACATTGTAGAGGTGGCGGTTCACCCAACTGATCCAGACCATGTATTTGTTGCAAGTTGGGGAGGGGGGCTACTGGAGTTTAAAGATGGAAAGTTGCTTACCCGTCACAACAATTTGAACTCACCGCTCGAATCGGCATTGCCGGCCCAGCCAAACGAGCCTTACACCCGAATCGGAGGGTTGGCTTTCGATGGAGAGAATCGTCTGTGGGTGACCAATTCACAGTCGGGGAGAGGCTTACATGCCTACTCGCCAGGAAAGGGTTGGGAATCATTTCAGCTCAATGGTTTCGAAGGCTTCCAATACACCATTGGGCAGTTGCTGGTTACCGGAAGGAGCGACAAATGGATTATACTGCCCCGGGGCCGGGATCTCTATGTTGTGGGAAAAGATCCAACGCAAAAACGGCATTTGCCCGTAACCTCTTATTTTAACAACGGGCAGGTTGAGATTGTTAACCGGATGAACGATGTTTACGCGATTGCCGAGGATTTGAGTGGCGATATATGGGTGGGAACCTCAAAAGGCGTAGCTGTTTTTGGAAATCCTACTAGAATATGGACCGAAGATACCTATTATGCCTATCAGCCAAGTCTCAATCTGGGCGATGGGAACTACCGTCCACTGCTGGATAATGAAACAATTACGGCCATTCTTGTGGATGGGGCCAACAGGAAGTGGTTGGGAACCAAAAATCAGGGATTGTTTCTGGTTTCAGAGAGGGGAGACCAGGAGTTGCTTCATTTCACAGCCGGAAATAGTCCGCTGCTTTCCAATTCGATTACGGCACTGGCGATGGACAGCCGAACCGGAAAAATCTATATAGGTACCGATCAAGGGCTTACTTCATATCAGGGCGATGCCCCTGTCGGAGAGAAGGGGTTTGAGTCTATGTATGTATATCCCAATCCGGTTCGTGAAGACTATTACGGGAGCGTCATAATTACAGGTTTGATGCAAGATTCAGACATCAGAATAACCGATGTGGCCGGCAATCTTGTACATAAGGCACGCTCGACCGGAAACCGTGTGGAATGGGATGGACGAAACCTCAATGGAAGACGGGTCAGCACCGGTGTATACCTTGTTTTTGCGGCCGATGCTACCGGGGAGAATAGCCGAATGACCAAGCTGTTGTTTATTCATTAATGCGGCTGGAAAGTGCTCGAGAAAACCAAAGGGATAGTGCTGCATACTTTAAAATATGGCGATAGCAGCCTTATTGTGCATGTTTATACCCTGAAATCGGGCCGCCAGTCGTTCATTGTACATGCGCCTCGTGGCCAAAGGGCACATAGTAAGTTATCTCAGTTACAGCCCTTGTTTTTGCTCGACCTCGACATCCACTATAAATCCGGCAGGGAGGTAAACCGAATAAAGGAGCTGAGAGGTTATGCTCCCTATTCTACGCTCCCTTTTGACTTGGTCAAAACCACCCAGGCTCTTTTTATTGCCGAGGTGCTTGGCAGATTGTTGATAGAGGCCGAAAGCAATCCTGCACTTTTTGAATTCTTGGAAACATCGCTGCTCTATTTTGATCTCATGCAGACTGGCAGTCATCAGTTTCATATCTGGCTTTTGGTTCAGCTTACCGATTACCTGGGGATACGACCAGAGATTCATGGTTCGGATGCCCATTGGTTTGATTTGGAAAAGGGGCTAGAGGTAGATTACGAACCATCGCATCCTCATAGCCTGTCTCCATACTACACTGCATTTTTGGAGAGGATTTTACAAATTGGACTCAAGGATTTGCCATTATTAAAAATATCCCGAACAGATCGAAACCAATTACTGCAAAAGATTTTACAGTATTACCATCTTCACTTTAACAATCTGGCTCATCTGAAATCGTTGGGGGTACTGTCGGAGGTATTCAGTTAAAATCCCAATATATAGGTATTTCAGGTTTCTTGGCACGAGGCTATTTTTGGATCGTACAAAAACCAATCATCATGGCCAGATACCTCTTTGTGGCATTATTATTATTTTCCCATGCGGTTGAAGCCCATGATGCGTTTAATCCGTTATCCGGAAATATTTCAGTTACAGGAAAGGTGGTTTCCCGAAACGGAGAGGTACCATATGCAACGGTCTTTATTAAGGGTACCACCATTGGTGTTGCAGCCGATGCTTTAGGAGAATTTAAAATAAAAAATCTGGCTACTGGAAGTTATGAGTTGCTGTTCTCGGCCGTTGGTTACCGGCCGGTTAGTGTTGCGCTGGAGGTTCATCCTGAAGGTGTAGCTGAACTTCTTGTTGAAATGGCCTACGACAATATTGGATTGGAGCAAATAGTTATTTCGGCCAACCGAAATGAACGTAGAAGAAGAGATGCCAGTTCGGTTGTAAACAGCATTCAACCTTTTATGTTTGAAAGAATGCAAAGTGTAACGCTTAGCGAAGGGCTTAATTTCACGCCTGGTGTTCGTATGGAAAACAACTGCCAGAATTGCGGTTTTTCTCAAGTGCGCATGAATGGACTCGAAGGTCCGTACGCCCAGATACTGATCAATTCACGACCTGTATTCAGTGGTTTGGCGGGAGTGTATGGACTGGAGCTGATACCGGTAAACATGATTGAGCGGGTTGAGGTAATCAGAGGAGGAGGTTCGGCCATGTATGGGAGCAATGCCATTGCCGGAACCATCAACCTGATAACAAAAGATCCTATATACGATAGCTTTAACTTAGCTTCTACCATTGGTGGTATGGGTTTCGATCGGTTTTTGAGCTATCAAAGTCCAGATTATAATGTTCGGTTAAATGGTGCATTGGTGACTCAAAACAACCGAAGTGGTATAAGTCTCTATGGATTTGGAAGACACCGAAATCCATATGATGCAAACGGAGATGGCTTTTCAGAGCTTTCTATGATAGAGAACATAACTGCAGGTGCAAGATTATTTCATAGAATTGGCAGCAGGGGAAAGTTTTCGGTCGATTATTTCAGGATCTACGAGTACCGTAGGGGAGGCAGCCAGTTTAACCTGCCTTTGCATGAGGCCGACATCGCAGAAAGTACCACGCATAATATCAATTCAGGATCGATTCATTACGACCAGCTTATCAGGGATGCAGATAAGTTATCGGTGTGGTTGTCATCCGTCGGAGTTGATCGTGGATCCTATTACGGAGCCAACCAGGATCCTTCGGCTTACGGCCAGACCGATGATGTTTCTCTCTCTACAGGGATTCAATATACGTACAATTTAGCCCAATTCTTAATGGTACCGGCTGAGTTAACTTCTGGTCTGGAATATAGTTTCAATCATCTTCAGGATGTAAAACCTCCCTATTTCGATAATGTAATCCACCGGTTTACAGATCATACCATGGTTGCCGATCAAAAGATAAAGACCATAGCCCTGTTTTCTCAGTTAGAATGGAATTTTGCACCTGTTATGGTCACCCTGGGAGCACGGCTGGATAGATATGAAATTAGCGACATACTCCGGTCGGATGGTATCCTTTCGAACAAAGTAATTAGTCCAAGGCTCAGTCTGCTTTATCATGTGGCAGAAAACCTACAGTTACGCTCTGCCTTTGCGCGTGGATTTAGGGCTCCCCAAATCTTTGATGAGGATCTCCACATCGAGACATCTGGTGCGCGCCAAGTTATCCACCGCAACGATCCAAGCCTCAGACAGGAAACCTCAAGCAGCTATACGCTCTCCCTGAATTACGCCAATGAGTCGTTCTATTCGCATTATCAATTCCTGGTGGAGGGATTTCTCACCCGTCTTCACAATCCGTTTGCCAACGAATATGGTCAGCCTGATGAGGAAGGGGTGGTGGTATACACACGTTTGAATGCTGAAGAGGGTGCGAATGTGGTGGGAATAAATTTTGAATTCAATGCATCGTTTTTACGAAAACTGCAATGGCAGAGCGGATTAACCTTTCAACAAAGCAGGTATCAGGAGCCTCAGGAGTTTGGCGAGCATCGGTTCTTTCGTACCCCAGACTGGTATGGCTATTTCACGCTAAGCCGCCGGTTATCGGAAACCTTGGATTTATCTGTGACATCCAGTTTTACCGGGCCAATGTTGGTACCTTATTTCGGGCCTCGATTGGATACACCTGAATTGGGGGAACTTATTACAACCCGTTCCTTTGTTGATACCGGAATTAAAATAGCGTATCGAATTAAGATTTCCGAAAAGTTGGATTTTCAGGTAAACGGTGGGGTAAAAAACCTATTTGATAGCTACCAGAAGGATTTTGATATTGGCATTGAAAGGGATCCGGGTTATATGTACGGACCTTCACTGCCGCGCATGGTTTATTTTGGTTTTAATTTCGGGTCCTTCTGATGGTGCTGTTTTGCCTATGAAAAGGGCATTGCTTAATAGAGAATGCTCTGTTCATAACGGATTAAGTGGTGTTTGCATAAAATTTTGTATTTTGACAAGAAATATAAACTGAACTGCTATGGCCAGATCTGGACTTCACTATGCAATATCTCTTTTCTTGATAGCTCTATGCAGCGCTACGTTTGCTAATTCTCCAATTATTGCCAAAGGTGCCAAAATCACATTATTGGCCGACGGATTTGGTTTTACTGAAGGTCCGGCTGCCGACAAGTTTGGCAATGTTTATTTCACCGATCAACCCAACAACAAAATCCTAGTTTGGTCGGTCGAGGGTCGGCTTTCCACCTTTCACAACGCAGGGGGTCGTGCAAACGGTTTATATTTTGACGAAAGCGGCCATTTGCTTTCGTGTTCCGACGAGAACAACGAATTATGGAGCATTGGGATGGATGGGCGAGCAACGGTTCTGGTCTCAGGGTTTAACGGCCATAAGCTTAACGGGCCCAACGATTTGTGGGTCGATCCTAAGGGGGGGATCTATTTTACAGACCCCTTGTACAAGAGACCCTATTGGACCCGCGATCCTGAAATGCAGCAGGACGGTGAACATCTATACTATTTAACACCCGACCGCCAGCAGGTATTTCAGGTCGATCGCCAGTTGGTAAAACCCAATGGGATTGTGGGTACACCCGACGGAAAATATCTCTATGTTGCCGATATCGGGGATAAAAAGACCTACCGCTATACCATAGCTGCAGACGGAACGTTACACGATCGCACGTTGTTTACAGAAATGGGATCCGATGGCATGACCATCGATGCCAAAGGCAATGTCTACCTAACCGGACGCGGTGTGACGGTTTTTAACAAGAAAGGGAGACAGATTGATCACATTCCGGTTGAAGCCAACTGGACGGCCAATGTTTGCTTTGGTGGCCGCCAGCACAAAACGCTTTTCATTACCGCTTCAAAATATTTGTATGCCATTGAAATGAAAGTTAAGGGCGTACGTTGAGCTTTACACCTGTTCAGCAGCATCGAAGATGGGTGACAAATATCCTTTCGGGAGTCTATGTTAAGGCATAGATTTGTTGAAAAGTGGACTTCATGAAAAAAGTGGGGATTATTTTGGCTGTTTTGCTGAGCCTTACGGCCAAGGCACAGAGTGAACTGCACATTAATATGCAGACCGATCTATTTAGTCGTCACTATTGGAGGGGTTTCGTTTTTGGCGATACACCTGCCATAGAACCCCAGATAACCTTTTCGAAGGGCCCATGGAGCCTTAATTTGTGGGCTGCCTACACCCTGAATGAAAGCTATTCAGAGATCGATATTATTCCGTCGTATTCATTTGGAGATTTTGAAGTTGTCTTTTTTGATTATTACAATCCGGTTGTTGATGGGTTGAACCGTTATTTTGATTTTGCTCCGGAAGGCAATCGCCATTCAGGCGAATTGGCACTCTTTTTTAATGGCAGCAAGTTGGTTCCGGTGCGTTTAATGGCGGGAACTTTTTTGTATGGCGATAAGGATCCCATTTCCGGAAGGGCTTTATTTTCGACTTACCTTGAACTCGGAGTTCCTTGGAGTATGGCGGGGTTTGATGCGGAGATATCGATAGGAGTAACGCCGGCCCGTGGTTTTTATTTCGATCGGTTTTCGGTGGTGCATGCTGGGTTCACGCTAAGCAACCTAATTCAACTCTCAGAACAGGTTTATATTCCTATGCGGTTTTCTTTTACCGGAAATCCTGTGCAATCGCAGGCTTGGGTTATCTTTAGCGCAGGAATAGGTAAAAACAGCAAACGAAATTAGAATATGGCATTGAACAAGGTCGATTTTAAACCGGGGACTATGGTGTATCCTTTACCCGCGGTAATGGTAAGTTGCGGTGAGCATCCCGATGAATACAACATCATTACCATCTCCTGGACCGGAACCATTTGCAGCGATCCACCCATGTGTTACATATCGTTAAGGCCGGGCAGAACCTCCTATCCAATCATTCAACGAACGGGAGAATTTGTAATCAATCTGACCACAGAGCAATTGGCCCGGGCAACCGATTGGTGTGGGTGCAGGCCGGGAAGCAAATACAACAAGTGGAAAGAGATGGGCCTCACCCCTCAGGAATCGAAAATGGTTAAAGCTCCGGGCATTGCCGAGTCTCCTGTAAACATTGAGTGTGTAGTTAAACAGGTAATTCCTTTGGGCACGCACGATATGTTTGTGGCCCAAGTGGTTAACGTTACTGTTGATGCCAGTTATATAGATGAGCAAGGGGCCTTCGACCTTGCCAGTGCCTTACCATTGGTGTACAATCATGGTCACTATTTTGGGCTGGGCAGACCTTTGGGTAAATTTGGCTGGTCGGTCGAAAGAAAGAAGGGAACCCGAACCAACGGGAAGAGATGATTTATCGACTTGCTTATGCTTTTAATCCATTGCGCATCAAAATAGAGAGGATTCTGCTATTTTAGCCACAAATTTTGAGAACCGCTGTCAATGTAGGCGGTTTTTAATTTTGGTTATACCACAAATCTTATTTCATGCTAAATTTTATTACAACCGGATTTTTTTTATTCATGATCAGTACAACTATGCACGCAGAAAATAATCCTTTGTTAAAACCCTTCGATACGCCCCACGGAACGGCCCCCTTCTCAAAAATTGAATACCATCATTTTATGCCGGCACTTCTATCTGCTATGGAAGAGGGGCGCAGGGAAATTGCCCTGATTACTGCTAATCCAGCCTTGCCCGATTTTGAAAACACCATTGAACCCCTTGAGGCTGCCGGAAGAAGCTTGAGCAGAATTAACGGCATATTCTACAATCTACAAAGTGCTGAAACCAACGAAACATTGCAGAAAATAGCTCAAGAGGCGGCACCCCTTTTATCAAAATATCAAAACGATATCTCGCTCGATCCGTTGTTGTTTGCTAGGGTTAAGGAGGTTTTTGAAGGGTCCTCAAGCAGATCGCTCAATCAAGAGCAGCAGATGTTGCTCAACAACACCTACCGGCAGTTTGTACGCAGGGGTGCCAATCTATCCGAAGCTGCGAAGGAGCGATTTAGAGAAATCAGCTCCGAACTTTCGATGTTGTCGCTCAGGTTTGGCGACAATGTTTTAAAAGAGACCAATCTTTACCAGAAGCACATAACCGACCAGGCGCAGCTAAGCGGTATCCCTGAAGGTTTGTTGGCCGGCATGGCTGCTAAGGCCAAAGCAAAGGGCTTGGATGGCTGGTTGGTTGACATTACCATGCCGGTATTTGGTCCGGTTATGAAATATGCCGACAATCGTGAATTGCGGCGGGAATTGTATTTTGCCAATGGTTCGAAGGCCTTGAAAGGGAATGAGCTTGATAATCAAGAGAATGTAAAGAAGATGGCAGCTTTAAGGCTTGAGATGGCAAGGTTATTGGGCTATAGGCATTATGCTGATTATGTACTTGAACGGAGTATGGCCTCGTCGACGAATGAAGTATTTGGGTTGCTAAACCGTTTGCACGAGGCTGCAATGCCGGTGGGAGTTACCGAAAAGGAGGAGATTGAGCAGTTTGCGCGGTCGATGGGTTTCAGCGACACCTTCATGCTGTGGGATTGGAGCTACTATGCTGAAAAGCATAAGGAGCAAAAATTTGCGCTGAATGATGAGATGCTAAAACCCTACTTTGAACTGAACCGTACCATCGAAGGTGTATTTGGATTGGCCACCGAACTCTTTGGAATTACTTTCAGACTACGAAACGATATTGAGGTTTACCATCCTGAAGTTATGCCTTATGAGGTATTTGATCGAGATGGATCATTTCTGGCGTTGCTGTACGCCGATTTTCATCCCCGCGACGGAAAACGCGGAGGGGCATGGATGAGCTCTTTCAAGCCGCAGTGGGTAGAGAACGGAATCGATTCCCGCCCCCACATAACCATAGTGATGAATTTTACCCGCCCTACCGAGGATAAACCATCATTGCTTACTTTCAATGAGTTCAGAACCTTCCTGCATGAATTTGGGCACGCTTTGCATGGTATGTTATCAAAAACAACCTATGCGAGCCTGTCGGGTACATCTGTATTTCGCGATTTTGTGGAGCTACCCTCTCAGATGATGGAAAATTGGGCAGTGGAGAAGGCGTTTCTTGACCATTTTGCCAGGCACTACGAAACAGGTGAAACAATCCCCAACGCATTGGTAAACAGGATTAAAGAATCTGAGAATTATCTTACCGGATATGCAACCCTCAGGCAGTTAAGTTTTGGTTTCCTCGATATGCGCTGGCACATGCTTGAGGAGGAGTATACTGGTGATTTAAAAAGTTTCGAGGATGAGGCCATGCGGTCTGCACAGCTTTTTCAACCGGTGGAAGGTGTTGCAATGAGTCAGCAGTTTTCGCATCTCTTTGCAGGAGGCTATGCAGCGGGATACTACAGCTATAAATGGTCGGAGGTTCTCGATGCCGATGCATTCAGTCTTTTCAGGGAGCGGGGTTTGTTTGATTCGGAAACGGCAGCGGCTTTCAGGACCCATATTCTGGAGCGTGGTGGTACCCAGCACCCAATGGAACTATTTAAACTTTATCGTGGGAAAGAACCCACGGTAGAGGCGATGCTCGAACGAAGCGGGTTGCGTAAGTGAAAGAAAAAGTTAAAAATCTATCATGGCTGGGGTTATTGGTTCAATAACTGCTAATAT
>CAYGIQ010000033.1:0-21265 GCA_964349885.1 uncultured Prolixibacteraceae bacterium
ATATTCTCCCTCGTGCGCTTCAATCTCCTCCAAGCCTGCATCGATCAATTCCAGCTCCAACTCTTCCACATCGAGGCCACTGGGCTTGTCAAATTCAAAAACAGCCTTTCGCGAGAACATAAATTCAAGCGATCCGGTAGGAGAAAGTGATCCACCCGATTTGTTGAAATAACTTTTGATGTTGGCAACAGTGCGCGTGTTGTTGTCGGTGGCAGTCTCCACAAAAATGAGCACACCATGGGGCCCTTTCCCTTCGTAGTTGATTTCGTCGAAAGACTCGGCATCTTTACCGAACGACCGTTTGATGGCAGCCTCAATGTTGGCTTTGGGCATATTTTGTGCCTTGGCATTAAGCACTGCAGTGCGCAAAGCCGAGTTGGAGTCAGGATCGGGACCACCGGTTTTTGCCGCAATGGTAATGGTTTTTCCCAAACGGGGAAAAATTTTAGACATTTTATCCCACCTTTTTTCCTTGGCAGCCCTACGGTATTCAAATGCTCTTCCCATATTGTTCTCTGTTTGAAATCGGTTAACGTGCCGGCTTTGTTAGTCAGCGCAAAAGCGGCGCAAAAATGCAAAAAATCTTTGTTTTGACGCGGCTAATTTCGAAAAAAGAGTGACCCACTGGGGTAGATCCTCACAGCTTACGTGGTTTACATACCTTGTGTTCCTTACGAACTTTGGCCAAACATTTTACACATTCGTACCGTGGTTTTTCGGCATTGGAAAAGCCCTTTTTTTCACACGCTAATTTCCCCATACCTCATTTCTCGAGTTCGCGATGGTGGACCAATACACTTACCGGATAACTTATTCTCAAGTAGGCAGCCAACTGCTCGGTGGCATACACCGAACGGTGTTGCCCACCTGTACAGCCAAAACTAACCGATAAGTGGCTAAATCCACGGTCGATGTAATTTTTTACCGATTGATCAACCAGTGCCTTTACTGAATGCAAAAAGGAGTTCATCTCCGATTTCGCTTCAAGGAACTGTTGCACTGGCAAATCTTTCCCAGTTAGCGGTTTGTACTCCTGATAACGTCCTGGATTGTTAATGGCACGACAGTCGAACACAAATCCTCCGCCATTGCCCGACGGATCGTCGGGCACTCCCCTTTTGTAAGAAAAACTGGTTATACGTATGGTAAGGTTGTGTGGTTCCTGTCCCAATGAGCGGAGGAAAGGAGAACCCACCACGGCATTCAATACCCTCGTCAATTCAGGAATTTCGACCGGGACATCAAGTCGGCTTAACAGATACGATAGGTTCTCGAGCGCATAGGGAATGCTCTTGAGAAAGTGCTCTTTTTTTTCGTAAAATCCTCTAAAACCATAGGCTCCCATGGCCTGCATGATTCGAATAATTACAAATCCCCTGTAGTAACGTGTAAATTCAAAACGATCGACCGGAATATACGCTTCGAGCTGCTCGAGGTAAAAATTAAAAAGCTCGGTTCTGACCTCTCTTGGGATATCAGCCTTGCCATCGTACAAGAGCGAGGCAAGGTCGTACTGCAAAGCACCTTGCCTACCACCCTGATAGTCGATGAAATAGACATTTCCATCTTGCAGCATGATATTGCGCGATTGGAAATCGCGGTAAAGAAAGTAGTTGCTGTCGGCACTCAGTAGGTAGGTCGAGAACCGCTGAAAATCATCCTCCAGAAGTTGCTCATCGAAGGGAATTCGCGCCAATTTTAAGAAATAATACTTAAAGTAGCTTAGATCCCACAACATCGACTGCTGATCGAAGGCTGCCCTAGGATAACACACCGAATAGTCGATGTGTTTACCTCCCTCAACCTGAATGCGGGGCAGTATTTCAAGCACATTTCGGTAGGCATCGGTTATGGTGCGAGAGAAGCCCTGACTTTTGCGCACTTCGCTTACAAAATCGAAAAGTGTGGTGCTTCCCAGATCCTGTTGAAGGTAAACCGTCTGATCGGTATTTACAGCATAAATGGAAGGTACCGGAACGCCCGCAGAGCGCAGCTGCTCAGAAAAGGTAAGAAAGGCCAAATTCTCCTTTACATCGGCATTAAATGCACCAATAACCGTTTTTTCTCCCGCCGAAATTCGGGCATACTCACGGTACGAACCAGAGTGCGGCAAAAGTTCGAAGCCATCGGCCGAAACACCAAAATGGTCGGAGAAAAGTTGTAACAGTTTATTTTTTACTTTTATATCCAAAATTCCTGATGGAGTTAGGAAGTTAATACAAATTACAGGTGGATAACCTGAAACGGTATGAAACTAAACACACCCAAAAATATTCAAATTTTTCGACTGTTTCGAAATTTTCTCATGCTTACCGGTGTTTTGTCGGTTGTACTGTTTTTCATGGCATTTACCACCCTCCCCTTTTATGCTTACCATTGGTTGGGCACCAGCCAATCGGGGCTAACCAGAGAGCCCGAAAACATTGTTTTACTGGGAGGTGCAGGGATGCCAAGCGAATCGAATCTGATGCGTTCGTGGTATGCTGCAAAGGCTGGGGTCCACTACCCTGCCGCTAATCTAACGATTGCTATGCCAGGAAACCCCAACGATAGTATCAGTACCCCTTTTTCCATACGCAGGGAGTTGATTCTTAGGGGAGTGTCACCTCATACAATCCAGTTCGAACCCACTGGTACCAATACCCGGTCGCAGGCATTGGCTTGCGCAGTGATGTTTAGCAAGGATACGCCCATTCTCCTCATCACTTCGCCCGAACATATGCGCCGCTCAATATTGGCCTTCAAAAAGGTTGGTTTTACCCGTGTCGATGGAATACCGGCGTTCGAGAATCCTTCGGAGGCGAGTTTTAGGTTCGACGACCGCGAAGTTGGAGGCCAATTGCCATTTTTGCCCAATGTTGGAAACAACACCCAAGTTCGTTACCAGGTATGGAATCATCTACGGTATGAAATTATGGTAGCCCGGGAGATTTTTGCCTTAACGTATTACAAGGTGCGTGGATGGATCTAAGGGAGACCAAAACAAATTGCTCTAAATTGAACCAAACTACCCGGTGGAAGCATTGATTCTAATACTTGCAGTAAGTGTGCGTATTCTTGCTGCACCGGTAGGCAATGCCCTGCAAAAACAGCTTACCCATCAAAACCACCATCCCTTAGTGGTTAATCTTTTCACCTTTTTACTGTTATCGGCAGGCTGTCTCTTGTTTATGAGGTTTGAAACCTTGGCGGGAATACCTCTGGTGGTCTGGCAGTTTGCCATTCTTGGGGGGCTGGCTGGGGCACTTGGCAACGGCTTTCTGGTTATGGCGCTGAAACGGGGAGAGCTATCGGTACTCGGCCCCATCAATGCATGGAAATCGGTTATTGGGATTGCCGGCGGCATTCTCCTGCTAGAGGAGATTCCTACCCTATGGAGCATTGTCGGCATAGTGCTAATTATTGCAGGCAGTTACCGTGTACTCGATACCACCCCAGAGCGGTTCTCCTGGCAACTTTTTAAACGAAGCGACATTCGTTTTCGAATGGCCGCCATGGTTCTGACAGCCATAGAGGCCGTGCTCATTAAGCAAGTTATTGCCGCCACCACACCCCTCATAGCTTTTGCTGGTTGGAGCTGGTTCGGAGCTCTATTTACCTTGTTGTTGCTCATCGGGGTTAAACCTTCGGCCTTGCGTGTCGTAGGTGCGTTGAGTTCTAAATTTGTGAAACGCTATCTCTTGTTGGCTGCCAGCATGGGGCTAATGCAGCTCGCCACAAACTATACCTTTAAACATATGGATGTAGGTCCGGCGCTTGCCTTGTTTCAACTCAGCACGCTCATAAGTGTTCTTCTCGGATACAAGCTGTTTCACGAAAAATCATTGCCACAAAAGCTTATCGGAGCAGCCCTTATGGTGGCGGGATCGGTTTTAATCATCCTATTTGGAAGCACATCCTGACAATTTAGTCACTTTATTGCTCATTACCAATATATTGCACATTTAAAAACGCATTGGCTACGGTAAATAGAACGGGCAAGAGCTGACTTCCCCTACGAAAAAATAGAAGATTTATGCTCGCAAGGGGCCTATTACTGCGTCCTCTTCCAACTTAAAATGACGTAATTTTACGTCTTGTTTCCATTGGTGCACATACTTATATTTAAGGGCTAAACCAACCTATGTCTGACCAATGAAAATGAAACTAACCAGTTATTTGCGCGACCAGGGGTACGATCTGATTGACGGTCCTGTCCGAAACCACCGCGTTTTACAACTTTGGCTTAAAAGGCCCTTCAGCGATGCTGAAATCTATTACACCGATATCCGCCATGCCTTTTCGGGCGTAGGTGTATTAAACGAAACCGAAGACCGCGCCCTTAAAGTAAATACAGGACGAAGCGATGATTATGGTTTTAATATCGGCATTTCGATGGTAGATGAAATATTGCAGTCGACCGGCCTCAGCGATATTCAGCTATCGTCGCAAATCAAAGCAGGTAAGAAAGTCACCATCAGTTACGACAACTCCATCAACCGGGTCGTGCCCACAGGTGAGTTGATCCATTTTTTGGCCAATGCCGACTTTGTGCACCCCAATCCCATCCTGCTGAAGCATGCAAACCGCAACCAGATTCTGGTCATTACCGGTGTCATTTTCGCAAAAAATCTGGTGGTGGATATCGAAACCGACTTTACCTTCGATGCTCCCACCTTAGCAAAACTTAATGCATCGACCCACGGCCGCATTGATTTTGCATCGGTAAACCGTCAGCAGCTCAGAATGACCAGCAGCAGTGCGACCCATTTCCCCATTGCGGTAAAGGCAAACCGGGTTCGATTCAACCGGGGAGTCGTAAGTGGACTAACCCTCGTTTCAGACAGCCGCGATATTTTTTAGCATTTCCGGCATGCTCTCTGACTTTTTTCCCATAAGTCAGATAGATTGGAAGTATTTTCGACAACTGCTGCCAAGTTTAAAACGCTCTTGACTTTTGCCGGTATATTGCTTGATTGGGCTTAGAATCTGGTGGATTATTTTTACAAAATAAAAAGTTCGGTATATTTACCTGAAGCTAACGCCACAGATTCCTCCGTTATGAAACGATACACACCCTTGTTTTTGCTGCTTTGTCTGGTTAGCATGTCCTATGCATTACCGCCTAAATCAGTCTGGTCAACGCAGGATACCCTGGTCTCCCCGATCGAACGGCCGAATGACGCCATCGAGGAGCTCAAGAAAATGAGGATCGAAGAGCAAGCAGCGAGGCTATTTCTGCAGAGCCAGATTGAACAACTTCAGCAAAGCGACACCCGCAAGCTTGAGGAACTCGAAAGGCTGATGGAAGCACTCAATGCCCGCGAGGCTCTGTTGCTGCAAGAGAGAATGTCGCGCGAAGAAGCACTTCGCAAAACAGCGATTGGATACCCAGTGCTGGGGCCTCTTGAGGATACGCTCTTCGTAATCTACTCGGGAATTGGGGCAACGCAGCCGCATGATAGAGCCGCAGGAATCGGTCAGAGAATTCACAAGCTCTATTCCGACAACTTACTTCGCCGAGACTCCCTGGTCGTTGTGCCTACCGAGTATCACTACGACATTGTGCTGGGCGATTGGGTAATTATGAGCCTATCTGAAACCGATGCACTTTGGTACAACAATAGTCAGGAGGAGCTGGCCAACCTCATGCGCAAACGCATCACCGAGTCTGTTGCAGGAGCACGCAAAGAGTTGGGCTGGCTAAGGCTTATAATCCGAATGGGGCTGGTTTTATTGTTGCTAAGCTTGGTGTATTTCCTCATCAGAGCCATTGGGTTTGGCTATCGTAGGCTATTGGTCTATATACGCATAAACAAATCAAAATGGCTCAAGGATTTAGCCTATCAAGATTATACCTTTTTAACCGCTCACCAGGAGTTTTCGTTCATGTTGTTTGTGCTGAAGATTGTCCGCTGGGTGGCCATAATTTTGCTGATTTATCTTACGCTCCCCCTACTTTTCTCCATCTTCCCGGCCACCCGGGATTGGGCCGACAATCTACTGCACCTCATCTGGGCGCCTTTTAAAGGAATTCTCTACTCCATGTGGGACTTTCTTCCCAACCTCTTTACCATAGTTGTTATCTACTTTGTAATGCGCTATGTGATTAGGTTTGTTGGCTATATTTTTTCAGAAATTGAAGCCGATAAGCTTAAGGTTAGTGGGTTTCATGCCGATTGGGCCTCTCCTACCTTCAGCATCATCCGGTTTTTGCTCTACGCCTTTATGTTCGTACTCATCTTTCCCTATCTGCCGGGCTCCGACTCGCAAGTCTTTCAGGGGGTTAGTGTTTTTATTGGAATCTTATTCTCCCTTGGATCATCTACGGCTATTGCCAATATGGTGGCCGGACTCGTTATAACCTATATGCGACCATTCAAAATTGGCGACCGGATTAAAATTGCCGATACAGTAGGTGTAGTACTAGAAAAAACATTGCTGGTAACCCGTATCCGAAATGTGCGCAACGAGATTATTACCATACCCAACTCTTCAGTTCTTTCGGGGAATACGGTTAATTACTCTACAGAGGCCATAACCAGCGGACTGGTTATCAACACCTCAGTAACCATCGGATACGACGTTCCATGGCGCGATACCCATCAGGCGCTGATTGATGCCGCATTAAAAACCAACCATTTGCTCAAAGACCCTCTCCCTTTTGTATGGCAGACCAGTCTCGACGATTTTTACGTCTCCTACCAGCTGAATGCCTACACCAACGACCCCAACCAGGTGTTTTCCATCTATTCGGAACTGCATCAAAACATTCAGGATACTTTTAACGAGCGGGGCATTGAGATCATGTCGCCACATTACCGTGCCGAACGCGACGGAAATGCTTCGACCATTCCATCGGAACACCTTAAGGACGCCTAAAAGAAGTTAGTGTAACGCGCTTTGTATGGCAGAGCAAGGCTTACCTTCCCATACGAATATCGATGCCTTTCGACTCGTTCCCGAATTGACTCAGCCTATAGGTAAACGACAGGAGGAAATACCTACCTATACTGTTCGATCGGACCTCTCGCAAATAGTTTTGTTCGCTAAGTCGCTGTACAATATTGTTTTTATCCAACAAATCATAACCTCTAAGCGTGAGGGTACCCCGTCTGTTCTTGAGAAAGTACCGGCTAACTTCAGCATGCAGAAGTGGTATTAAAATCGCTTCGCCAAATGCCCGGTCGGTATAATTGGCCAAATCGGCTTTGAGACTATAATTCCAGTTTTGGCTGGGGGTATACCGCACATCTCCAAACCACGAGAGGTCGAGGTAATGATTGTTGTAGTTGCTTTGCAAGGAATAGCGTGCTCGGGTAAAACGGGCTTCTATCCCTGTATTGGTATCCCATTTCTCCTTTTTGCGGTTATTGAGACTGATGGATCCTCGATGGGTAAGATTGGTATAGATGTTTTCAGACTGATTGATTAGATTGATCCCCCGGTTCCAGCGCTCTTCGAGGTTTAACCTTACAACCATACCGAGGGGCCTTATGGGTGTTGAGAAGTCGATGTTGGCTCTGGCTTCCCAGTCCGACTCCACATTGGTCATCGTACTTACCACCGATAGGTTGTTGGCAATGGTACGGTCCCAGTTTATTTTGTCTTTGGTATAGCTGCCGCTAATCATTGTCATTAGCGATGTAAACGAAAACTGATCAAACACCATCCAGCTTAAATTGAGCCGGTAGTTAAGTTCTGGCCTAAGGTTGGGATTGCCATAGAATAGGGAGAGCGGATTACTGTTGTTCACCACCGGAACCAGTTGGGCTGCCCCAGGGGCATTGACCATTGAGGTGAGCTGGGAAATCAGCCGTCGGCCTGGTTTGTATTGGTTTTCGTACCGCACAAAAGGCAAAAGATAGGTGTAGCCTATTTGGCCAATATTTTGTCCATTCAGATGTTTGTCGATCGTTCCGGTTTCCAGTTGCAAGGCTAAAGAAAAACGCACCTTCTGCGTATTGCGAACAAGCGCCATACGGGGTCGCAACCAGTGATGGTCCCTCCTAAAGTTGGGACTGAGCGAATCAACAGGCATAATTATAGCATCGAAGAAACCCTGAGCTTGCGACCGGTCGAGCAAATCAGCAGCTACAGCTGCACGTATCTCAGGCTCCAAGTAGGTAAGTTGACCAATTTTTTGGGTTACCGCAGCAGCCAAAGTGAGCTGGCGATTGGACTGGTCGAGATCTTGTATTTGCCGAATTCTGGTTTCTGACCCTATAGTGGATATGGCATAATTGATTTCGTTGATCAGGGCTTGCTCTGTAATTCCCTGCGAAATCGATCCGTTGCCTGTAATTTTAAGCAAGGTTCGCGCATAATTGAGCTTTCGGACATAGGAGCCTGATGCATTTCCAGCAAAACGATCGCTAATCGAACCCGAGATGCGCGATTGGGTGCTGATAACCCCACCACCTAGCAGGTTTTGGGTTTCGGCAATTCGCTGGTTATCGCCTCCAAGTAGGGCCAAATTACCATCGATTACCAGATTGCTGGCCGTGTCAAGGCGGGTCCGAAGTCCGAAATTGAAGCGGTGGGCTTCATTCTTATCGGTTTCCAGAAGTTCTTCAAGCTGACTGTATGAACTGCCTTGTAAAAAATTTTGACTGTTGGTTGACTGAACGAGTTCTTTGGTCGAGGTAGTACCCATATAACTCATAAAAACCCTTTGGTTTTCCTGCTTCGAATAGGAGAAGTTGGCTCCTCCTGCTCCTGAAGTGAGCAGCCCGGAGACTGGCTGACCAAAATTGATGGGAAAACTTCCATCGCTGGCAATTCTGATTTGCGTGGACCCACCCTGGAACATACCCAGCGCACCGCCACTGAAGTTCATGTAATCGTCGAAAGAGAAACCCGATTGATTTACATTATTGGCCATCCCCAATAGAGCGGATTGGGTGGTACCGGTAAACCGGTAAGCTCTGCCATTTCCCAGCCAGTGGTCACCGGTGCCACCTCCTGCAGTAACATTGCCGAAAATCCCGTTTTTGTGATCTTCTTTCAGAGCCAGGTTGATGGTCCGCTCTCTACTGCCATCCTGAATACCAGTAAACATCGACTCTTCGGAAGTACGATCGTATATCTGAACTTTTTCAATCGCATCGGCAGGCAGATTTTTGGTGGCCACTTTGGGGTCGTTGCCAAAAAACTCTTTGCCATTCACCATTACCCGCTTAACATCTTCGCCTAAGGCTTTTATGTTTCCGGCACGATCGACCTCCACCCCCGGAAGTTTTTTGAGCAACTCCTCGGTGGTAGCATCGGGTTTTAGCTGAAATGCGGCAGCATTGTATTCGGTAGTATCGCCCCTGAAAGCGATAGGTACATAATCACTAACAACACGCACTTCCTCCATTGCGACCAATTTGGCTTGCATCTTCACACGGCCTATGGTGTTATCGGTCAACGGAATGGAAACAGGGCGGTAAAGTGTTTCGAAACCCATAAAGGAGATTTGCAGCAAATATTCACCCTTACGAATGTTTCCAATGTCGAAACGTCCCTCCTGATTGGTTATACCGAAAAACTGAAGCGTGGAATCTTTGGTAGCCAGCAACGCAACAGTACCCAACATAAGGGGTGCATCGTCATCGGTAACTACTTCTCCGGTGATGGAATGGGGTTGGGTATAGCCAGTTAGAACCAGCATTGAAATAAAAAGCGCAAACAGATATCTCATGCCATTACGGATTTTTTACCCCTTAAAGCGAAATATTCCTTATTCGGGGAAGGGAGGATATGCTTATGGAGGGAGGAATATGCTTGAAGCATGCTAGCGGGCAATTTGAATGATGGTTTGCCGGCCGCCGGTTCCGGGCTGCGCGCCCATCTCCTTCATCTTTTCCTGCACAATTGCATCAAACTCTTCACGTGTAACCTTCCGTCCCTTGTCGGGTTCAGAAATGGTGGCTGCTCCGGCGATATCCTGTTCTACCTTAACGGCAGTATATAGTTGCCTGCCTTCGCCCGCTTCGAGCATCAGAATTAATCCGGGAAGTCCGCCAAAATTGGCCGGTCCCGATGAAATAGGAATTACCGGAGTAAACCAGGCAGTCACCTTTTTGTCGCCATCTCCCATCACCGCTTCCTGGCACGGCATATCCAGAATCATTTTTTGCTGTCCGGTGAGTTTCCACTGCCGTTCTGGTGTATCATCAATAAGAAACAACCGGGTCATAAATTCCCGTTGCTCCATCTGAGTTCCATCGGACAGACGGGTATAGATCTTATTTTCGGGCACTGCCATTCGAATCATTACGTTTCCCTGTCCAGTTTGCGCCGAAATATCCTCCTGCACACTGTTGCCATTTTCAAAGAGGGTTGCTTTGCTGTTGAACCACAAAAATTTCTCCGATCGCCGCTCTCTTGGGATCAGGTCGGCATACTGAGCCGCCGCTCCTTCAAGCTTGATATCCAACTTAACCACATGTTCGTACGTGACCCTTCCTGATACTCCCGACTGGGCATTGGCAGCTATAACAGTAGCTACAGCAATTACTGCAAATAAGATTCTTCTCATATCCCGATGTGATTATAAGTAGGCAAAAGTACATTTTTGAGACCAAACTCCGAATCGAGCTGAATTCCTCTTTAAATTACCCCCTAATGCAAGGGTTAAGGTTGGTTTAAATGAGAATACAGTTTTTCGCTGAAATGTGGACAACAAAATAATTTATCATTAGGATTTATTCATTAATCGGAAATGGGAAAGAAAATATGACAGGAGGCCACATTCAATATCATCTCAACATCAACAATTTTGTCAACAGACCTTTTCTTTCCTGCCCAATAAGGCAATGAAATAGATGCCAGTCAAAAATCAAAATCCATTGAGGCAATTGGAATTTCGGTGGCGAGTTTGGATTATTGAAATATCAATGATATTTTTCGATCGTATGGGTTTACCTTATGCAGATGCAACCTACAATCAATGTTGCTATTCGGCCCTAAGAGAAGTAACCAGATATGCAGGTTTCACCATCAGGGATGCCAACAACACAATCCACACAAATCCATTGACCAGAATCACGGCCAACACTTGCAAAATGGTGACAGTGGATATGTCGGAGTGTTCCGAAAGCAAAGCCGGTAGTGTTGCCAGAACAGCGGTGAGGCTACCGATTAATACCCCAGCCAATAGCAGCGTACCATATTCGCGGCTAAGCATGGCGATTATGGTACGTTTCTTAAACCCCAATGCCTGCATAATGCCGAGTTCCCTTCTCCTTTCGATAACCGACCGGGCAAGCACCAAGGCAAGCCCTATTGTCCCAAGTGCCAAACCGAGGGCACCCAGAGCTAGGAAAATGCTTAAATAGGTGTTGGTTACCGAGTAAAACTCAGCGAGCCTTACAGGCGTCTCGGTGGGTTCCCAACCGTAATCCCTGAGCAACAACTCCAGTTCGGTAGCCGTATTGGAAATATCCTCTTCGCCACTCTCAATCAAAAATACCGACGAGCCGCTATGCGTGGGATAGTGATGCAGAAAGTGACGGTTATCGATGATGATATAGCCCTGAAAAATAGAGGGTGCAATGCCCCCTATCAATTTAAGACGCAATGTGTCGCCGGTATCGTTCTGATACATTAGGGTATCGCCCACTTTAAGTCCAAGACCCCATTGTATTACCGTTTGATCGGCTATGGCAGGAACAACGCCATTACCCAGATCTTTCTTGAGCGAAAGCCAGGGTTGCTCTGGATCTAGATCTGCAGTGCGTGTAACAAATGAAAAACGACCTTCGAGCCATTCCGACTCCACCCCGAGTATAGCAGGATTGGAAATTCGGTTTAGGTTAAGACAACTGGCGTCATCTCCAGCTATTCGGTGGAATTGCACTGCAGAAAAGTCGCCGGCAATGCCTTCGGTGAGTCTACGTGCATTGTCGTTGAGATCGAACAAAACCGGCACCGAAGTTTGGGCGAAAAAGTGAAAACCGCCGGCTCCGCTGTTTTTATTGTAGGCACCTGAAAAAAGGTCCTGCCGGTTGGCACCCGTTGATACCACCAAAAAAGTACCCAAGGCAAACAAGATAACAACGGTGAGTGAGCGATTACGGTTGCGCCGGAGGTTTTTGCCCGACAGGCTATTCATATGCATCAAATCGACCGAAGTGGTTGGCTGGCGTCGTAACCAGCGGTCGAACCACAAAAGCAATCCGGGCAACAACAGGCCCCCTGCCGCAAAAAACATCATTGGATTTTGTTGTTGCCCAGCAATAAGCTGCCAGGCAATTAACAACGCCGAAATCAAAGGCAACAGAATAGCCCCCGACCACCGAAGCATTCCCCAAATGGGTTTGGCGTGGGTTTTCCGCTGACTGTGAAGTTCGGCAACCTGTCGCTTCAAGTAACCGCGTAAGGGCAAGTATACAGCGACGAGAGCCACCAAAAGGGCTATGAGTCCACCTATCAGCAGTGTAGAGAATGAAATGTGGATAAACAACACATCTGTGCGGACGATATCCCACCAAAGATCATTTAAAAATGAGAAAACAATTCGGGTATAAACAGTCGCCAGAAAAACGCCAGCCAAAACTCCCGATAGACCAACAAATCCGGCTTCGACCATTAAGATTTTTAATATTTGAGGCGAACGAAATCCCAATTGCAACATGGTTCCAATTTGTTGACCCCTGCTTTCAAGATTTAATTTAAAGAGCAGATTGATCAACACTATGGCTGCCAGTAAAAGGAAAAAACTCAGTCCCAAAAAAAGTTCGCTAAAATCGACCCCTCCCCTTGCTGCGGCGATTCCCTCCTCACGCACTGCCTGAACGCCAAAACCCAAGGTAGCCGAGGTAACATACTGTTTGAAAAGTGCCCCAAATTGATCTTGGTCCATCGTTTCAGCAGGAAACCGAACCGAGGTATAATTTCCAAAACGATTGGACCAAAGCTGCTGACCGAGTTCGGCGGAGACAAAGGCCTTGGGTATCCCCATGTACTCCTCCCAGTAATCTTCGTCTTTTTGCCTGATCTTTTCCAGTACTATGGGAACACCGGCTTCCCACTCTCGGCAATGGCCTGCATCCGACAATCCCGGAAGATGTGGCATTAGGTCACCATCGGCCCATATACCTGTTATGGGTACAATCTGTTTCACTGTTAAAGCAACACTCTTCTCTTCGAGTTGTCGCAGCGGGCCTATCTCAAAATAGGCCATCGTAATTTGGTCTCCCACTTGCGCATTCAGGTCATTCGCAGTCCATTCGTTGAGTATTATCTCATCCTCCGCCAGATCAAATCCTGGTAAGGAAGCTACAAACGAATAGGGCGTTTCACGCTCATTCGCCTGCAAACCATTCACAAAATAGGTGATTATGGGGCGGGCTCCTGGTTGCTGTAAAAAAGCGGTCGAAACCCCGTTCTCCAAAAAAACCCTTTCGGTCGAGATCTCCATCTCACCGGTGGCGGCAACCTCCTTTACCGAAAGACCACCATCGGCCGCGTCGAGGTGCACATCTAAGGCGGCAACCAGTTCAGAAACCTCGGCTCCGGGAGCTGCCATCAATATACGGTTGGCCCTGCCCTCAAATTCCATCAACCGGTTGAGCCGTTCGAGTGATATAAAGAGGTTAAAAGGTGCCGTCTGGGCATTTTTTAGATTAAAATGCCCCATCTGCTCTTTGGTAAGCACCGCCACTATGTTTACCCTGATGCTCATACTGGTTTCGGTATCCGAGACGAAAGGTGCATTTTTGGGAATCAGGCTGGCCTTCTCGACCCTCACAAGGATATCGTCGCCAACCCCAACGCGCAGCCGATGTGCTGCATTCTCGCTAATGGCAACATCATTTCCACTCAATGCAATACCACCCAGACTCCCGGCAACCTCCAAAAATGACACATCAATGCCGGCAATATTAAGGTTGTTAATTCTGTGCTGACCGCCATCGGCAATCGCCATGCCTTCGAGCAAAAGTGCCGGAGCCATTCTATATTCCGTTGCCAGAGATAGCTCCTCTGCCAGTGCTGAGCGGAAGTAGCGGTCGTTTACAGTAACAGCATGGGTTATGTTTCCCAATCTAAAGTAGGTACTCTGCTCCAAACTGTACCTGACTGAATCACCGATAATTAGTCCGCCCACCAGAACAGCCGTACTAATGGATACCCCAAGGGCAACCAGCATATTCCGTCCCAGATAATGGGTAAAGGTTTTCCATACAAGCGTAAGGTAATTCATATATTTTCGGTTCTGAAAAGTGTTGAAAATGGGGCTCTTCTCAAGCCATTTATTATGCTACCTGCTATGTAAGTCTTCCACTGTGAAGCTGATATACTTTGTCCATCAGGGCTGCCAGCAGCGACGAGTGGGTGACAGTAATCAATGTTACCCCTTCGTTGCGACTGAGGTCGATGAGCAGCTCCGATAAAATAGAGGCATTGGCTTCATCGAGGGCACCGGTGGGTTCATCGGCCAACAACAGCAATGGCTTGTTGATCATAGCACGCACCACGGCCGTTCGCTGACACTCTCCGCCCGACAGCTGACCAGGAGTCTGGTTGCGCTGCTCCCAAATGCCGGTCTTTTTCAAAAGATACCCAGCCCACGCTTTCTGGGCTGTATCGAGGTTACGGTTTTGCGGCAAAAGCGGAAGTAATACGTTTTCCCAAAGGGTGAGTTGGGGCAGCAGATGGTGCTGCTGAAATACAAAACCCAAGTGCTGATTCCGAAACTGGGCCAACTGATTGTGGTTGTATCGGCTAATATCGGTGCCTTCGAAAAGAATCTCACCGCTATCGGGCCTATCGAGGGCCCCTATAAGGTTCAATAAGGTTGTTTTTCCAGAACCCGAGGGGCCAACCACCCCAATCCTAGCACCAGATTCCACCTTCCATTCGAGGTTGTGTAAAACAGGCCGGAATGCCGAAGTACCAACGGGTCCATATCCTTTGCTGATGTTGTTGAGTTGAAGCAGCATTATTTAGATTTTTTTTCGAGTAGCGATTGGTAGAGTTCAATCATCTCCCGTGTGTGGTCGTATATATTAAAAAATTTCTCAACGCCGGCACGCGCCTGCTGGCTATACCGGCTTAAGTCGTCGGTATTGGAAAGCATCTTTGCCCACGCTTCAGCCAGTGCTTCGGGCGTATTCGGTTCATACACCGTGCCTCCCCCCGAAAGGGTAACAATTTCGGGAAAAGCCCCGAGGGCTGGCTGCACTACCGGAATACCGGCCGACATAAGTTCTGGAAGGTATAAACCAAAAGCTTCTCCGTTCCGCACTGGAACAGAGGCCACTGCCACTTTGCTAAAAAACTCATCGCCAGGTTGCCCTATGGCCTCAAACTGATAATCGACCCACTGCTGCAAACCAGCCCGTGCAATGCGGCGCTTAAGCATTTTGATGTATTTTGTATCGGCAGGGGTAAACCCACCTGTAACCATTAGCTTAACATCGTCGAAACCCGGCTGTTGTTTTAGCCGAATAAAGGCATCAATTACAATATCGTAGCCATTTTCGGAGCACATGCGCGAGATGTAACCAATTGTGCGGGGCTTTTCAGACGAATTTTGATATCGGTATTCTACCGGATCGACGCCCAGGTAGATCTGATGCAGTTTCTCGGCAGGAATCTTCATCCGATCCTGCATAACGTCTCCAAAAAATTTGCTGACTGCTATAAAGGCATCCACATCGACCGACTTCTGATGCATCAATTCCCAAACCTGCTGACGGGCCGAAGGTTTCATCACATCCACCCAAACATCTTCATCCTGAAGGGAGCAAATCACGGGCACACCAATTTTTTCACGCAGTTTATGGGCAAGCCCCAACAGCAAAGCATTAGAGATATGCACCACGTCGGGTTTTAAGTGCTCGGCTATCCAGTCGACCATAACTTCGAGCTCCTCGCGCTGTTTGCCATCTTCGCCCAACAGCATCGAAACCGTCATTTCATCAAGGCCCTGGGCATCGGTCGACCCTGCCATTCCGGCGGCCAACTTCAGCATAGGTTTTGAATTGAGCAGTTTATCTACCCATCTGGGGGCCTTTCTGAAAATTGGAAATCGCTGCTTAAGGTAAATGCTGATGGCGCCATAAAAGACAGGAACTTCCCCCGCATCGTCTTCATTGGCAAAAAGCGGCAGGTACATGGGCACTTTAACAACCTGATGACCTTCCTTACGCAACGCTTCAACAAATTTACTATCGCGCAAACAGTTACCGCAATAAAAAGATCCCCCTGAGCCGGGAATAATTTGCACTACTATCATATTGTAAAAACTTGTTTCCCATTGGTACACATTGACCAACTGAATTATTTAAAAATTAAAATCATGCTTCCAATCAACGGGCCCCGAAGCAGTAAACAACTCCATCGTTGGCACCCACAACAATCCGTCCATTGGCAACAGCCGGATTGCCAATCACAGCAGCACCCAGTTCATAACTCCATACCGGCCGACCGTTGGTAAGGTTGAGCAGGTGCAAATCGCCGCGCATATTCGCGGTTAACACACTGGCACCGGCCACAACCGGAGAAGCTTCTATACGGTTTCCGGTATTGTATTTCCATAGCAGTGCTCCACTATTTTTATCGTACGCATAGATGTGTTTATCGTGGTTACCGGTAATTACCCGGTTGCCCGACACCGCAGGAGATGCAATAAAGGGCAGTCTTACCTGGGGGTCTTCCCAACGCCATACTCTATTGCCACGCTGCAAATCGACCGATGAGAATTTCCCATCGTAATCGCCAAACCAGGCTTTTGTACCCTCTACTGCAGTGGATCCGGCAACATAAGTTTCCACATTTACCTTGCGAATGGCCATGCCCGATCGGATATCGACCACATGTAAGAACCCATCGCAACCACCAAAAATGGCCTGTCCATTCACTGCAGCGGCAGCTCCATTGATAAAATTATCGGATTCATATTTCCAAATAGACTGCCCGTTTGAGGCATCCACACAATGGAGATAGTAATCGTAACTGCCCACAAGAAGATAGGTACGGTTGTCGGATTTCCACCAGTTGACAGCTCCAACAATCTGATTATCTGTGATATACTCCCATATCTTGCGGCCTGTCAACAAATCGAGTGCATAGAGTGTTCCATCCATATTGCCAATGTAAACCCGGTTGTCGAGAATAAGGGCTGGAGCCTCAAAAGCGTTGGGCGATTCGAACTTCCACAACTCCTTACCCTGCATGTCGAGGCAATAAACCTTCCCATCGGTTGATGCAACCACAATCCGGTTGTTGCAAACCACAGGCGATGATTTGATGTTATCGCCGGTTTGAAATTTCCACAGCAATTCGGGTCGTTCTGGAAGGGTCACCGGAGAAACACCTGTAAGACCCTGATTTCCCCTGAATCCAGGCCAGCAATCTGGCGTTTGGGCAAACGTGGCAGGAATGAATAACCACAATAAAAGATATACTTGTACTTTTTTCATTATCAACTGTTTAGCAAAAAACAACAGAAGCGTGCAATTGGTTCATTAGTTCCTTTTAAGCTACTGCGAACCTTGCTCTTTTTCGGCAAGTGCTCCGGTGGGACAAGCCCTAGCAACTTCAACTGCAACCTTTTCGAGGCCCGCATTCAAGCCTTTGTCGAAGGGAACTCCCACAACCACATCGAAACCCCTTCCGATAAAGGTAAGTCCGTAAGTCTCGGCATGCTTTTCGGTAAGCTTGACACAGATACCGCACTTGATGCATTTTTGCGGTTCATACACAATTCCTTCTGTTTGGAAATGCTTGGTGACTGGTCGCCGTGCAGATGTCTGAAACCGCTTCTGGATGGCCTTATAGTGATCGGACCAATCGCGCAGCTGACAATTATCGATGGCCCTGCAATCGCAGTGTAAACATCGGCTAGCCTCTAGCATCGCCATCTCACGGGCATATCCTGTTTCGATATTTTCGGGGATCAAGCGCTTTCCATTGTGCGATTCGAGGAGGTATTCAGACCATTCAGACTCCATTAATTTTCCGACCCTCGAATTGAACTTCCGATATTCGCCCCGCACTGGTTCGCCGAGCAGATACTGAATGGCTGAATAAGCAGCTGTTTTCCCTTGTCCCAACGATCGTATTGCAAGCTTTGATGATCGCAGCACATTACCAGCAGCAAAAACACCCGGCTCTGATGTTTCAAAAGTTTGGCGGTTCACTTCCAGCCCTTTTGGCGTTCCGGCCAGCTGGAAAGATTTGGTAAGGTCGTTGATGTTGCCAGTAGTTACAATAATGGCATCGAACTCCTCTTTGAAACGGGAGCAGCACTCATCGCCCACCGGATGGTTGCCCTTGAAAATTACGCCTGTGTCGAGAATCGACTGAATCTCCCTATCGAGCACTGCCTGTGGAAGTACATCTTCGGCTATTTCGGTTCTAAGCTGACCACCAGGTTTATCCTGAAGGTCGAAAAGGGTGGGTTCTACGCCATTGAGTCTGAGGTAATATGCAGCAGACAATCCGGCAGGACCGGCACCTACAACAGCCACACGATGCCCATTGAGCGGCGGCACAGGCCATGGATGCACATCGTTCTCATCGCCCACAAATCTTTTGAGGCTACAAATGGAAACCGCTTCATCGACTGTTTTTCGGTGGCAGATTCCTTCGCAGGGGGCCGGACAAATACGGCCAAGAACCGAGGGCAGTGCAATATCCCGTTTAACAACCCGGAGCGACTCCTCAAAATTTCCGGCGGCAATAAGTCGGTTCATCAGCGGAATGTTCATATGGGCAGGACAGCCAATCTGACAAGGTGCCTCACAATCGCCCACATGTTCACTGAGCAACAATTCCAATCCTGTTTGTCGGGCTTCGCGCAACTCCTCATCCTCGGTAACAATCTGCATTCCTTCGTGAACCTGCGATGAGCAGGAGGGAAACATTCTGCCACTGGCATGGTCCTTTACCAGACAAAGCATACAGGAGTTGATATGTCCGGTAGCCTCGTTCCAGCAAAGTGCTGGAACGTCGTATCCAGCACTCCGGAGGGCAGCCAGCACGTTGGTTCCCGCTTTCGCGGTAACTGGCTGATGGTTTATGGTTAAATGTATCATTCCTTTGTCTATTCTTCTCTTACAGGTCAACTACCTTATATCAATGGCATCTTCAGGACAAACCGCCCGACATGCATCGCACTTAATGCACAAATCGGTATCGATTACATGTTTTTCGTGCGGGGCAAAAGGGATAGCATCTACCGGGCACTCCTGTGAACAGAGGGTGCATCCTATGCATTGATCGTTCACAGAATAGGTGATCAGTGCAGTGCACTTGCCCGTTGGACAAATCCCATTAAGGTGAGCTTCGTACTCATCGCGGAAATAGCGCAGTGTGCTGAACACGGGATTGGGAGCCGTCTTACCCAGTCCGCACAAGCTCCCCTTTTTGGTCCAGCCAGCCAGTTTTTCGAGCTCGTCGAGGTCTTCGCGTTTGGCCTTCCCTTCGGTTAGTTTCTCGAGAATATCGAGCATTCGGCGGGTGCCAATGCGGCAGAAGGTACATTTTCCGCACGACTCAGACTGTGTAAAGGAGAGAAAATAGCGCGCAATATCTACCATACAGTCGGTATCGTCGAGCACCACCAGACCGCCGGAACCCATCATGGCCCCCATTTTGGTGAGCGATTCAAAGTCGATGGGCGTATCGCCCAAATTGGCTGGGATACACCCACCCGATGGTCCACCAACCTGCACTGCCTTGAATTTTCGGCCATTGGCAATACCTCCGCCAATCTCGTGTACCACTTTGTTGATGGTAATTCCCATAGGCACTTCAATAAGGCCTCCCCTTGCTATTTTTCCAGCAAGGGCAAAAACTTTGGTTCCTTTGCTGTGCTCGGTACCAATGGTATTAAAACCCGCGGCACCTTCGCGAATAATAAAAGGAATCTGCGCCAGCGTTTCTGTATTGTTTACCAGGGTGGGATTTTCCCACAAGCCTTTTTCGGCTGGAAATGGGGGCCGTACTCTCGGGTAGCCACGTCGCCCTTCGATAGAGGCAATCAATGCAGTCTCCTCGCCGCATACAAATGCACCCGCACCCTCGTATATGCCAACGTGAAAATCAAATCCCGAACCCAGAATATTGCGCCCCAGCAAGTTCTGATCACGACACTGCTCTATCGCTTCTCTGATGCGTTTTACAGCCAGCGGATACTCTGCCCTTATGTAGAAATATCCCAAATGGGCTCCGGTGGCATAAGCCCCAATAATCATTCCCTCTATTACACGATAAGGATACGACTCAAGGAGCATCCTGTCCATAAAGGCACCCGGGTCACCCTCGTCTCCATTGCAAATAACATATTTTCGATCGCTCTGGTGTCGCGCTACCAGTTCCCATTTCATTCCGGTGGGAAATCCGGCGCCACCTCTGCCGCGGATGCCACTTTCGCGTACTTCATGTACAACCTCTTCCGGACTCATTTCGAGAAGGGCCCGGCGAATGGCTGCAAATCCGCCACGTGCGCGGTATTCTTCGATATCCACCGGATTGAGTATCCCCCTGTATTCGGTAGCAATCGGAATCTGCTCACCCAAAAAAGAGCTAACCTGTTTTTCTCGCATGTCGAGTGCATACCGCTCTACCCCATCCCACTTTGCATCGGTTTGGATGGTCTCGACAGTATCCATAAACCGGCTTTTGAGCTGCCCCAGCAGCCCCTTAGGTTTAAAGTGGGTAGTAACAATATCCTTCACATCTTCGGGCCTAACCTTCGAGTAGAGTGTAGGCTCACCATTGTTCGGCACAATTTCGACCAGCGGAACCTGATGACACATTCCCACGCAACCTACGTGCTTGAGCTTAACCTTAAGGCCTTTGCTGTTCACAGTTGCTTCAACCGCCTCGCGAATTTCATCGCTTCCACTGGCAACACAGCATGAGCCCAATCCTATGCGGATTTCGCCTTGAATTTCGGTACCATCGGCGTTGCGAAATTGCTTTTTGGTTTTGACATCCTTTTGTGCTTCGAAATCAGACAGTATCTCATTGACCTGACTCGTAGTAACGTGTCCGTAGGTAACCTCATCGATCTGTACTACCGGGGCCAGCGTGCAGCATCCAAGGCAGCTGACCTTTTCTATGGTATATTTTCCCTCTGGATCGGTTTGTTCGTTTTCTCCAAGTTTAAATTTCCGTTTAAAAGCATCGTACACCTGACCGGCTCCCTTTACATGACAGGCAGTGCCAACGCACACTTTGATCATATGGTCGCCCACTGGATGAAGCCTGAACTGGTGGTAAAAAGAGCTTACGCTGGCTATGTCGGCGGCGGTAATTTCTGAAACCTGACTGATACGATCAAGCG
>CAYGIQ010000034.1:0-20252 GCA_964349885.1 uncultured Prolixibacteraceae bacterium
TACTGAATGACTCTGTTGCTTTTGTAAGGTTCGATGCCAATCAAACCTCTGAAGAAGATATCGTAAAGGCGGTTGTTGGCCGAGGCTATACCGTGAAGGGGAAAATCTAACCGCTTCCGTCAGCGGCTCCTTCATCAACTTTTCATGCTGGCATGCCCGGTACTGCGCCGCTCACCTCCTTGGTCAGTGAAATGGCAAGGGCATCTATGATGGTATGAATAAAATGAAATTTTAGTCCCTTTATGTAAGCAGGTTTGATCTCTTCCAGATCCTTACGGTTGTCTTCCGACAAAATTATCTCCTTGATTCCTGCCCTTTTGGCGGCTAAAATTTTCTCCTTAATTCCCCCAACCGGCAAAACTTTTCCACGCAGCGTAATCTCGCCTGTCATGGCCAGACTCTTTTTAACCTTACGCCTGGTAAAGGATGAAGCAAGGGAGGTAACCATAGTTATGCCCGCTGAGGGTCCATCTTTGGGAATAGCCCCATCTGGAACATGAAGGTGCACACTCCAGTGCTGAAAGACTTCAGGATCTATGGAGAGCTCCGATGCATGGCTCTTAAGGTATTCAAGTGCCAGCATGGCCGATTCCTTCATTACCTCGCCCAGATTGCCTGTGAGCGTGAGATTGCCTTTCCCTTTACTCAAACTGCTCTCGACGAACAAAATTTCTCCTCCGGCGGCAGTCCATGCCAATCCGGTAACCACCCCAGGGAATTCGTTCCCCTGATAAGTCTCTTTGTTAAATTCGGCCACACCCAAATATTCGCGAATCTCGGTCGTTGTCAACGCTGTGGAATAGGGCTCTTCAAAGGCGACTTTTTTCGCAATCCGACGGGCTATCTTTGCAATTTTCTTATCCAGTTCGCGAACCCCTGATTCACGCGTATAAAAAGTTATGATGTGTGCGATGATCTCTTTCGAGAAGACAACCTGCCCTTTGGTAAGACCATGGTTGTCGATCTGTTTGGGGATGAGGTGCCTGCGGGCAATTTCTATCTTCTCTTCTACCAGATAGCCACTTACCTCTATGAGCTCCAGTCGGTCGCGGAGCGGAGGAGCGATGGTCGACAACGTATTCGCCGTGGCCACAAACATCACGTTACTGAGGTCGTAGTCGATATCGATGTAATTGTCGTGAAATCCGCTATTCTGCTCGGGATCAAGTACCTCGAGCAAAGCCGACGCCGGATCCCCGTGAAACTGTTTCGACACTTTATCGATTTCATCAAGTACAAAAACCGGATTCGACGATTTGGCCTTTTTAATGTTCTGGAGTATACGTCCGGGCATAGCTCCAATGTAGGTTTTTCGGTGTCCCCTGATTTCTGATTCATCGTGCAGGCCTCCGAGGCTCATTCTGATGTACTTTCTGCCCAAAGCTTTGGCGATTGATTTTCCCAACGAGGTTTTTCCAACGCCAGGAGGGCCGTAAAGGCAGAGGATGGGTGCTTTGAGGTCTCTCTTTAGTTTGAGTACCGCCAGATGCTCTAAAATTCTTTCCTTAACTTTTTCCATACCAAAGTGGTCTTGGTCAAGTACCCTGCGGGCATGTTTTAGGTCAAAATTATCTTCGGTGGTTTCGTTCCATGGCAGATCGAGCAGCGTCTGGCAATAGCCAAACTGCACCGAGTATTCGCCTGCAGCAGGATTGAGCCGACTCAGCTTATCAACTTCCTTTTCGAAGATTTGCGCTGTTTCTTCACTCCAACTTTTTTGTTTGCCCCTCTCTTTAAGTTCTTTAATCTCTTTCTCAATGGGATTTCCTCCCAGCTCGTCCTGAATCATCTTCATTTGCTGATGAAGCATAAATTCTCGTTGCTGGCGGTCGATGTCGGTCTTGACCTTACTCTGTATATCCCTTTTGAGTTCCAGCATCTGAACCTCTTTGGTCAGAACCCTTATGGCTTGCATTCCTCGAGTCAGTAAATTATCGATTTCGAGGAGTTGTTGTTTCTCTCCTACCTCCATATCGGTATTGCTACAGATGTAGTTGATGAGGAAAGTCGAATTTTCGATATTCTTAACGGCAAACGAAGCTTCGGGCGGTGCGTTGGTTGAATATTGCGAAATCTTAACCGACAGGTCCCGAAGCGATCCCACCACGGCTGTGAATTCATTGTTGTTCTCGGGCACCTCCTCGGTAAGTGGATCGACCGCAGCTACAAAATAGGGTTCCACTGTTAGGAACGCCCTTATTCGGAATCGTCTTTTTCCCTGTATAATTACGGTTGTGCTGCCATCGGGCATTTGCAATAGTTTAAGTATCTCCGCCATGGTGCCGGTAGTATAGAGATCGGCGGGCTGGGGTTCATCGAGTCTGAAATCGGTTTGTGAAACGGTTCCCAACATGCGATTCCCTTGTTGTACTTCGCGAATCAACCTGAGCGACTTCTCTCGTCCAACGGTTATGGGAATTACCACACCCGGAAATAGTACTGTATTTCGCAGCGGAAGAATTGGCAGGGTTTCGGGTACCGATAGGTTGTGGAGTACCGACTCATCTCCATCGGTCAGTATGGGGATAAACTCGGTTTCGCTTTCTTGGATATCGCTAAAATATAGGGTCTTGAATGGATTGTTCTTTTGATGTCCCATGGTGTGATTGCTTGGTGACAAATTGTCGTAATGCGAAGATATTGTTATATAGTAAGGTAGGAGGCAATAGTCGTGCCATGCTGCCTGCAATGGTCCATTGTTTGGTTGAAGTGAATCACACCATAATGACTATCTTTGCACGGCAACAATTATCAGCATGATTTCGGTCGAAAAAATATCGCTTTATTTCGGAGGTTTCGCACTCTTTAAGGATATCAGTTTTCTGGTAACTTCTCGCGACCGTATTGGTCTTACGGGCCGCAACGGAGCCGGAAAGACCACATTGCTTAAGATTATGGCAGGGAAACAATCTCCATCTGAGGGACGTATCTCGATGCCACGAGAGTTTACCCTTGGTTATCTGCCTCAGCAGATGGTGCTTGCGAACACCAAAACGGTATTGGATGAGACCCGGTTGGCTTTTGGGCAACTCCTCGAATTGCAGAGCGATATAGAAGCCCTAAACCATGAAATTGCCGAGCGAAACGATTACGAAAGTGACGATTATATGCGGCTACTTGAGGTGGTCCATGAAAAAAGCGACCGTTTTCGACTGCTTGACGGCGACAACATCGAGGGAGAATTGGAGCAGACGCTTATGGGGCTTGGTTTCGAGCGTAGTGATTTTCAACGGCTGACATCCGAATTTAGTGGAGGCTGGCGAATGCGCATTGAGCTGGCCAAAATATTGTTGCAAAAACCTGACGTTTTTCTGCTTGACGAACCCACCAACCATCTCGACATAGAGTCAATTCAGTGGCTTGAAGAGTTTTTACAATCCTACCGAGGGGCGGTCGTTTTGGTTTCGCACGACAAGGCATTTCTAGATAATATTACCACGCGTACCATTGAAATATCGTTGGGTCGCATTACCGACCAAAAGATGAACTACACCGCGTTTGTAGCTTGGAAACAGGAACAGCGTGAGCAGCAATTGGCAGCCTATCGGAATCAGCAAAAAATGATTGACGAGACCGAAAAATTTATCGAACGTTTTCGCTACAAAGCTACCAAAGCGGTGCAGGTCCAATCCCGAATAAAGTCGCTCGACAAAATAGACCGTATTGAGATTGAAGAGGAAGACAACTCAGCGCTGAATCTTAGGTTTCCGCCTGCCCCCCGATCAGGAAACATTATACTTGAGGGGCGGTCGCTATCGAAACGATATGGCAATCATCTTGTGCTCGACGACATCGATCTCAGTGTTTCAAGAGGTGAGCGCATTGCATTCGTAGGACGCAATGGCGAAGGAAAAACTACCCTTGCCCGAATGATTCTTAATGAAATTGAGTTTGAGGGAGATTTGAAACTGGGCCACAATGTAAAGGTTGGCTATTTTGCTCAAAATCAAGCGCAATTGCTCAATGGAAATTATACGGTTCTGGAGACCATCGACCGAATTGCGGTGGGAGATATACGGACCCGCTTGCGTGATATTTTAGGAGCCTTTATGTTCTCTGGCGAGGATGTCGACAAAAAGGTGAGTGTCCTTTCTGGGGGTGAAAAGACCAGGCTTGCAATGATCAGATTGTTGCTTGAGCCGGTCAATTTCTTGGTGCTCGATGAGCCTACCAACCACCTCGACATGCGTTCGAAGGAGATATTGAAGCAGGCATTGGCCGACTTTGATGGTACCGTTTTGCTGGTATCGCACGACCGGGAATTTCTCGATGGCTTAGCCACTTGTGTATATGAGTTCCGGAATCGCAAAATTAAACAGCACCTGGGAGGCATCTATGCATTTTTGGAGAAGCGAAAAATCGAATCGCTTAAAGAGCTGGAACGAAAACAAAAGGGGACGGTTAACGGGGCTAGGATCGTTTCTGAACCCAGTGCTGTTTTGGTTGATTCGCAGGTTGGTTTTGAGGAACGAAAAAACATCAATCGGGTGATTTCTCGCTTAGAGAAAGAGATAACTCAGTTGGAATCCCAAATTGCTGCATCTGAAAACTCGATCGCTGAGATGGACAAAATGCTTGCAAAGCCCGAATCTATAGCCGTTACCAATTTTTTTGACAACTACGAAACATCTAAAAAAGATCTTGCCGGCCTCATGCAATCGTGGGAGTCGTTACATACTGAACTTGAGCAATGGAATACAAAAAAAACCTGGTAAGAAAGCCGGAAATTTCTGTGCAGGAGGACTTCCTGTTTGGAACGCGTGCCGTTATTGAAGCCCTGAAGGCGGGAAAACCGGTCGATAAAATTTTATTGAAAAGCGGTCTTCAAAATGAGCTTTTTGGCGAGTTGTACACCCTCATCAAGGAGTTAGAGGTTCCTTTTCAGTATGTACCGGTTGAAAAGCTTAACCGTGTTACCCGCAAAAACCATCAGGGTGTAATTGCCTTGATTTCTCCAATTGAGTTTCATCGACTCGACGATGTGCTGCCTTCCATCTATGAAAGGGGAGAAGATCCTCTGCTTTTGCTGCTCGATCAGGTAACCGATGTCCGTAACTTTGGTGCCATGGTCCGCTCGGCAGAGTGTGCAGGGGTGCATGCCGTTATCATTCCCGAAAAGGGGGCTGCACGCATTGGAGGCGATGCTGTTAAGACATCGGCCGGAGCACTCAACCTGGTGCCGGTATGCCGGGTGCGCGACATGGTGGCAGCTGTGAGCTATCTTCAGGAGTCGGGCATAAGGGTAATTGCAGCTACTGAGAAAACCAAGGATCTCTATACTGCGCTTGATTTTACTGGGCCACTTGCCATCATTATGGGTTCGGAAGATGAGGGGATTTCGCCCGCATTGCTGCGCAAGGCAGACCTTTTGGCATCAATTCCTATATTGGGGAATATTGCTTCGCTCAATGTGTCTGTAGCTGCCTCTCTGATGGTTTATGAGGCTGTAAGACAACGGGGTATTTCTCAGGTGTAGATGGGCAATGTGCGCTTGAAGGTCTCTTCGAGTGAAATAAACGTTTCGGTACTGGATATTCCAGGAATCTTTTGTATACGTGCGCTCAGAATGCTTTTTAGATGCTCATTGTCTTTGGCATATACCTTAACAAAGATGGCATATTGCCCCGTGGTATAATGGCACTCGACTATTTCTGGGATCGTTTCCAGTTTTGAAACAACATCGGCATAAATACCACCTTTTTCCAAAAAAATACCAATGTAGGTGCAGGTCCGGTAATCTACCTTGGTAGGATTAACATAATACCCCGATCCGGTTATTACCTGAAGCTCCACCATTCGGTTTACACGCTGATGCACAGCGGCACGCGAAATACCAACTTCTGTGGCTACATCCTTGAATGGAATCCGAGCATTCCTACTGATGATATCCAATATCTTCAAATCTACCTCGTCGAGCGTACTTCTTAATGTCATTTTACAGCATTTTATAACTCTACCTGACGCTTAAACTCCATTTCAAGTGAAATGTAGGTTTCAGTACGGGCGATTCCATCAATCATCTGGAGTTTATCGTCAATTAATTGCTTGAGATGTATGTTCGTTTTGGTCATCACTTTGATAAAAATTGCATACTGACCAGTGGTGTAGTGGCATTCAACGATTTCAGGAATTTTTTTCAATTCCTCTACTACCCGACGGTGCGAATTGGCTTTCTCTAAATAGATTCCCATGTAGGCTGTGGTAAAGTAACCTAGTCTGGCTGGATTCAGCACAAATTCGCTGCCCGAAACTACCCCAATGTTAAGAAGACGCTGTACTCTTTGATGTATAGCAGCACCCGAAACTCCACACTCCCTGGCAACCTCTAGAAAAGGAATCCTTGCATTTTTGGTAATCAGCTTTAAAATTTTCTCATCCAGTCCGTCGATATCGGCAGCTGGTTCTAAAAACTCCTGCTTATTCATAGGGTATTTTGTTAACGTGCGTCTGTCAAATTGCTATACAAAACTAAAAAATTTTTACAATTTTAGTTGCGTTATCCTGCCTATTGAGCATACTTCTCTTTCTCTGATGGAAAAGAGAGAATCAGGGTCTCTATGCGGTGGTTTGTCAGATTTATACCTTTGGTTGTCTTCCAACCGCCTTTAGGGCATCACTAATATCGCTTCCAGCTGGTGCCTGGAAGACCTTAAGTCCAAATTCAGGTATCACCGCAAGAATATGGTCGAAGAGATCCGACTGAAGATTTTCATAATTGGCCCACGCTGTATCGGCCGAAAAAACATAAATCTCGATGGGAAGTCCCTTATCGGTGGGTTGCAGTTGCCGCACCAGAAAAGTCATATCTTTCCTGATCTTGGGGTTGTTTTTCAGATAAAGCTCGAGGTATTTGCGAAAAATGCCCACATTGGTCTGCTTTCTTCCACTTATAACATCATCGTCGGCGAGATTGTGGCTTTGGTTGTGGTTGTGTATCTCCTCCTCCTTTGCTTTGACGTAGTTGCGCAACAATTCAAATTTTTCGAACTTGCCCAGCAAATTTGTGTCTACAAAGTGAATAGAGTTTACATCAATAAACACCGACCGTTTGATGCGACGCCCTCCTGATTCTTCCATGCCTTTCCAGTTGTTGAACGACTCCGAAATGAGGGCGTAGGTTGGAATTGTGGTGATGGTGCGGTCCCAATTTTGAACCTTTACGGTATTGAGCGATATATCAATTACGGTTCCATCGGCCCGATGCCCCGGCATGTCAATCCAATCGCCAATTTTGACCATTTCGTTGGCCGATAATTGAATGGAGGCGACAAATCCCAGAATGGTATCTTTGAAAACTAGTAAAAGAACTGCCGCCATTGCTCCTAAACCTGCAATGAGCGCCGTTGGATCGCGTTCAAGCAGTGTGGCAATGACCAGAATTCCGGCTAGAAAATAAATCAGGATATTAGTGAGCTGGATATACCCCTTGATTGGCCTGTTTTGGGCAAACGCAGTAGTATTGTAAATATCATTTGCTGCATTTAGCAGTGCAGAGAAAATTTTGACAAAAATAATAATGAAGTAAATTTTTATCAAAATGAGCATGGCCCCCTCCAGCCCCAAATAGTAGTCGGTTAGTTCTGATGGAAGAAACTCTTTGCCACCAATCAGTAGGTCGGGAGAAGCAAAACCGATACTCTGGTAAAGTATCAAGGCAGGAATCAAATGTGCAAGTGCATCAAAAACCTTCCGCTTCAACAATATATCGTCCCACTCACTTGTCGTCTTACGTGCAATGGTACGAACTGTCTTTAAGATTACAAACCTGACAATCAGGAACATAATTCCCGCAACAAGCAACACTGTTGCAATGGAGATGGCGGCCGACAAGGGCTTGGCAATACCCGAAAGATGCTGACTGTTTCTCAGCATTTCGAGCATAATTTTATAGAAATGTTGCAACATAGGGCCGTGTAATGGTAATTTTTAACTTCGTACAAAATTATCAATTTATATGGTCAAGCAAAAACTAATGGTTCTGCTGGTATTCTTGGTAACTCTAAGTTCTTCCTTTGCCGAGAATAAATTTCATCACTATTTTGAGGAGAAGACCCTTAGGTTCGATTTCAACATTGGGGGAAATGCAATGTCTACCACCATTTTTCCTGTGCAATTGAAGCTAGAACCCTTTTGGGCTGGTCCACTGTCGGTGGTTTCCCTGTCATCCGACTATGGCACATTGCGCTACAGTTTGTTCGAACCGGAAGGGGAGAACCCAATCTACCGCAGTGGCTTCACCTCATTGTTTCAAGAGTGGCAGCATACCCCTGAGGCAAGCATTGGTAACAGATATTTTTATCAATCGTTGCATATGCCATTTCCCCGATATCCGCTTCGGCTGGTTATTGAAGAGCGTACAACCGAAGGTCAGTTTAACCCCATCTACACCACCATCATCGATCCTGAGGATTATTTTATCGTTCGTGAGCAGGCTTCTGTGCCCGATATCACTTGGTTGCACAAAGGTGGTAAGTCATCTGAAACGGTTGATTTGGTTTTTCTGGCCGAAGGTTACACCCTAGAGGAGCGACTCAAATTTATCGACGATGCTCAGAGTATGACAGACTATCTCTTCTCGGTGGATCCTTTCAGTCAAAACTTAGAAAATTTTAATGTAGGAGCGCTTTTTGCAGCCTCCCCCGAAAGTGGTACCGATATTCCCCATCGCGGAATCTATGCAAATACCCGTTTTGGGTCCACATTTAGCACCTTCGACATGGACAGGTACCTAACTGTTAGCAATATGCGGGCAGTTTACGATGTGCTTTCGGGTATCGAATGGGATACTTTCTTTGTGTTGGTAAACAGCGATGAGTATGGTGGCGGTGGATTTTACAACTTTATGGGGGTTGGTACAGCGCGGCACCCACTATCGAAAAAGGTGTTCATACACGAATTGGGCCACTCTTTTGCCGGATTGGCCGATGAATACTATACATCGCACGTGGCTTTCGAATTTCCGCTACAGCCAGGCGTAGAGCCATGGGAGCCAAACATTACCACATTGGTGGATTTCGACCGGAAATGGAGTGCAATGCTCAACCCCACTACACCAGTGCCAACTCCACGAATACCCGAGTTCGAAGGAATCGTTGGCGTTTTCGAAGGAGGTGGCTACCGCGAACAGGGCGTTTTTAGTCCGGTGATGGATTGCAGAATGAAGAGCAACGCTGCCTTTGGATTTTGTCCGGTTTGCCAGCGGGCAATTCAACAAATGATTGATAGTTACCGCTGACGGTCGCTACCTACCAAAGGTGTAACGGAGTGATAGTGCCACTTCATTGGCCATAAAACGGGGCAGGTTGTAAAAATTGAACATAGGTTTGTAATCTATGCTTATTGCAAGGGGTACCGGACTGAACATATATTCCAGCCCAATTATCGCATCGAGTCCAAGCCCGAAGTGGTTCGATTCATATTTTTCCCAATACCCTATATGAGCTCCCCCTCCATAATACCAGTAAAGCTTGTCCACATCAAAGGCCGGATTGTATACCTGATAAAGGCCGGTAATCATCCATCCTTTGTTGCGCAACGATAAGATTCCTTCCACTGCACTGTGGTCTGAAATGAAATGTTTTCCGGTAATACCATTCGAGAAACCACCGCGAATACCTATGGCAGTCTGATAGGTCTGAGCCGTAGAACCAAAAGTTATTGCTGTAAACAGCACGGCGATCATCCAAACGCTTTTCATATCTGTTAAGTTTAATGTTTTTAAAGATACTAAATAAAAAACTGCTTTATTGGTCACGGAATCTTTTAGTGAGATCTTGGTACGAATCTATGCGCCGGTCACGTAAAAAAGGCCACCAGCGTCTTACCTGTTCGCTTCTGGTGCAATCGACCTCTATTACCACCGACAATGCATCGGATGCTGACCCGCTGAAAACCATCTCTCCCTGGGGACCGCATACAAAACTGTTGCCCCAAAAATGGATGCCATTGGTTTGGTTCGAAGGATCGGTTTCATGTCCGATTCGATTTACGGCTACCAGTGGAAGTCCGTTTGCAACGGCATGTCCACGTTGAACAGTAACCCAGGCATTCAGTTGACGCTCCTTTTCATCTTCCGAATCGCTGCTCTCCCATCCAATAGCTGTTGGATAGATTAGGATCTCAGCACCTGCCAGTGCCATCATTCTGGCTGCTTCGGGATACCACTGGTCCCAGCATACCAGCACACCCAGTTTCCCGACCGAAGTAACGATGGGTTGAAAACCTAGATCGCCAGGTGTAAAGTAAAACTTTTCGTAGTAAGCAGGATCGTCGGGAATATGCATCTTTCGGTACTTGCCGGCCATTGACCCATCGGAGTCGAAGACAACAGCAGTATTGTGGTATAGTCCTGGTGCCCGTTTTTCGAACAGGGATGTTACCAACACAACCTGATTGCTTTTAGCAAGCCGGCTGTACCATTCGGTTGCCTCACCGGGAATTGGCTGGGCCAGATCGAACAGGGAGGTATCTTCGGCCTGACAAAAATAGAGGGAGTCGTGTAGCTCCTGCAGCACGACAAGCTGCGCACCCAACGATGCACATTTGCGGATGCCTTCAGCCAAATTTTGACGGTTTTCTGCTGCATTGTTGCTGTTGGATTGTTGCACAATGCCAACCTTCAGGATGTTGTTTGTCATGCTAAAAAGTCTTTGAAAATTTGCATAGTAATGCAATGCAATGAACCGTTTTGTTGAATCAAAGGTAAACAATTGATGCCAACAACCCGACGATGGGGAAACAGTTTGGCCATAATCTGCAAAGCCGTTTCGTCTTCCGATGTGTTATAGATGGGCATTAGCACAGCATTGTTCATGATCAGAAAATTAGCGTATGTAGCGCCCATTCGCAGGCCCTGATCGTTGTATAGCACTGGTACCATTGGAAGTGGAACCAGTCGGTAGGGCATGCCATCGGAAGTACGAAAATCTTTCAATTGCTGTTCCATCTTAAGCAGTCCTTGGTAATGAGGGTCGGAGGAGTCGGTGCATCGCACATAGGCTATGGTAACGGGGTCGCAAAAGCGGGCTAGGGTGTCGATGTGACTGTCGGTGTCATCCCCTTCAAGCGCCCCATGGTCGAGCCATAACACCCGTTTTGTTCCCATAACCATACTTAATTTTTGTTCAATCCGGGACTTAGAATAACCTCGGTTGCGGTTGGCGTTGAGCAGACAGGCTGAAGTAGTCAGGATGGTACCTTCACCATCCGATTCAATGCTTCCTCCCTCTAAAATAAAGTCTGTTTCGGATTGAAAAAGTACGTGTTTCGAGAATGTTCCCTGATAAAATAATCTTCTGGTAATCAGATTGTCGAGACTGGCGTCGAATTTATTGCCCCAGCCATTGAACCCGAAATCTATAATCACAGGCTGCTCATGACTGTATACACCAATCGGGCCGTGGTCGCGTGCCCAAGTATCATTGTATTCCATTTTGTGGAACCTGATTTTCTGCAGTGCGTCGCGGCCAAATTTTTGTCTTATTCTATCTACATCCTTGCACACGATAATCAAGTTCTGTTCTTTAATGACCTCTTGCGCAATCGACAGATAGGTCTCCTCTGCTTCTTCCAATATGGATGCCCAATCGGTGCCTTCGTGGGGCCAGGTGAGCATTATGGCATCCTGTTCGGCCCATTCGCCCGGAAATAGGAGATCTGTTTGCTTGGTCATGTTGCTCAGAAATTAAGTATTAAACTCCATTTGATTCCATAAATGATCAATCTTTTCCGCCAGCTGCAGATCCTTGAGGGTTACTTTGCCTTCATCGTGTGTGGTGAGGGTTATGGTTACATACCGATATTGATGCAAATGAATATCGGGGTGGTGATTTTGAACCTCAGACAGAAGGGCAACGGAATTGATAAACTCCATGGCTTTGGAGAAGTTGAGAAAGACAAATTGTCGCTGCAATCTATGTTGGTTACCGTTCCAGTCCACTTTGATTAACTATGATAAAACATTAAGCGTGCAGACTTATATAAGATTATTGCTTAAATACGAACGAAATTATATTGGCTCCCATTCTTAGCGCCGTCTGACGCACATTTTCCGGATTGTTGTGTACGGCAGCATCCTCCCATCCATCGCCGAGGTCTGTTTCGTAAGTATACAAACATACCAGCCGTTCTCCCGAATAAAGTCCAAAAGCTTGAGCCGGCTTGTTGTCATGTTCATGAATTTTCGGTATTCCGCTGGGGAAGCTAAACTTCTGATTGAACAAAGGGTGGTTTGCCGGCAACTCCCGGAATTCCTGCCCGGGAAATACTTTGCGCATCTCTCGCCGGATGAATGGATCGAGTCCGTAATTGTCGTCGATGTGCAGAAAACCACCTGCTTCGAGGTAGCGGCGAAGATTGCGGGCATCCGATTCTGAGAAAAGAACATTGCCATGCCCAGTTAAATGCACAAACGGATAGTTGAAGATTTCACTGCTTCCAACTTCCACAGTTGCCGGTTCTGGTTGAATGTCACTGCCAAGCTCTTGGTTTGCAAATTGAATCAAGTTGGGCAGGGCAGTAGGGTCGGAATACCAATCGCCTCCTCCACCATATTTGGCCAGTGCAATCCTAACGGAACCTGTCTGTGCCTCCATAACAAGCGGTAGGAGCAGAAATAGCGTATAAAGAAAAAAGTCCTTATAAGTCTTTTCGGTGTTCCAAAGTGTGAAAATAGTGTTCTGCATGGCTGGTGCTTTACCTCCTGCAAATATAAACAATCCCCGCATTTATAACTGCTTCGGGGTTTTGAAAGGCTTTTGGTTGGCAAACTACCGTATTGCAGTCCTTTAAAATCAAGACGCAAGAGGTGGGGTTAAGTTGTATTGGATTTGAACTGGAATGTTTTCATAATCGGGGGCAACAATTTTTAATTTACAGCTTAATTGCAGATATTTACTTGCTAATTTTTCCTTATACAATCAAATCAAACAACAACTATGAATACAGCATTACGTGCGGCCGACAATATTCGGATTCTTGCGGCTGCCATGGTAGAAAAGGCCCGATCGGGCCATCCGGGTGGAGCCATGGGCGGAGCCGATTTTATTGAGATTCTTTACAATGAATTTTTGCAGTACGATCCTTCCGATATGGGTTGGCATTTACGGGACCGTTTTTTTCTCGATCCGGGTCATATGTCGCCTATGTTGTATGGCGTTTTGTCTCTCGCCGGCATGTATTCGATGGATGAATTGAAAAACTTCAGGCAATGGGGAAGCCCAACACCTGGTCATCCCGAGGTGGATGTAAAACGTGGCGTCGAGAATACTTCTGGTCCTTTAGGGCAGGGGCATACTATGGCAGTGGGAGCCGCCATAGCCGAACGATTCTTGGCTGCGCGTTTCGGAGAGTGGATGTCACATAAAACCTATGCGTTCATTTCTGACGGAGGTATTCAGGAGGAGATTTCGCAGGGGGCAGGCCGGCTTGCAGGGCATCTCGGACTTAGCAACCTGATTATGTTTTATGATTCGAACGATATTCAGTTATCGACCACCACCGATGTTGTGACTTCGGAAAATACCGCAAAAAAATATGAAGCTTGGGGGTGGCTTGTACTTACAATCAACGGCCACGATCATCAGGCAATACGGTCGGCCCTCAAAACAGCGCAAAATGAGATGGAAAGGCCTACGCTGATTATTGGCAAAACCATCATGGGCAAGGGTGCCATAGCAGCCGACGGATCCTCTTTTGAGCGTCAAACGTCAACCCATGGAATGCCATTGGGAGAAGCTGGTGCTTCATTTGAAAAATCAATCCTGAACTTAGGGGGCGACCCAATGGATCCCTTCGTTGTTTTTGAAGAGGTTGAATTGCGTTATGCTGCAAGAAGGGAGGAGCTGTTGGCAACTGCCGTCCGGCGCAAAGCTGTTGAGGCTGAATGGGCTCTTGCGAACCCTGAGCTGGCTGTGCAACTGCACACGTATTTATCGGGTAGTGTGCCTCAGTTCGATTTCGCAGCGGTACAGCAGAAAGACGGACAGGCCAGCAGGGCTGCATCGAGCACTGTACTTGCTGCTTTTGCTGATGGGATTGGAAATATGGTGGTTGCGTCGGCCGATCTTTCAAATTCAGATAAAACAGATGGATTTCTAAAAAAGAGCAAGCCGCTGGTTAAAGGGGATTTTTCGGGAGCCTTTTTGCAGGCAGGTGTTGCTGAACTTACCATGGCCTGTGTAATGAACGGCATGGCCTTGCACGGTGGGGTAATACCGGTGGGGGGTACCTTCTTTGTATTCTCCGACTATATGAAACCGGCTGCCAGATTGGCTGCACTTATGGAGTTGCCTGTGAAATATGTATGGACCCACGATGCCTTTAGGGTAGGAGAAGATGGTCCCACGCATCAGCCGGTGGAGCAGGAAGCTCAAATCCGACTGCTGGAGAAACTTCAAAACCATAATGGAAGAAACAGTATGTTGGTGATACGGCCAGCCGATGTTCACGAAACTACTGTGGCATGGGAAATGGCCATGGAAAATATACATACGCCTACCGCCCTCTTGTTATCGAGGCAAAATATTACCAATCTCCCAGGCAGTAGCTATCAAACTGCATTGGCTGCCAAAAAAGGGGCTTATGTTGTCTCAGACGATGGAGGTCTCCCAGAGATCGTTTTGCTGGCCAGCGGTTCTGAGGTGGCAACTCTTGTAGAGGGGGCAGTGCTGCTCCGCGAACGCAAAGGTCTTAAAGTAAGGATCGTTTCGGTACCCAGCGAGGGCCTATACAGGTGTCAGACAATCGAATACCAACAAAATGTTTTGCCGGTGGGTATTCCACGCTTCGGTCTTACTGCTGGATTATCGGATACGCTTGCCGGATTGGTCGGAGAGAATGGGGCTATTTGGGGTCTTAACTCTTTTGGCTATTCGGCTCCATTTAAGGTACTCGACGAGAAACTTGGGTTTACCGGTGAGCATGTCTATTCGAAGGTAATTGAATTGCTGGGCTGTTAGAAGATTGGTTTTTCTCCTGAATAGCTTTTGATAGAAAAATAGAGTGTGGGACTCTAATTTAGGGCGCATAACTTTCCAGATTTTTCTGGTGGTTTTGCGCCCATTTTTATTTTATTCAGTGGGTTGTAAAATCCACGTCGAGAATATTGGCTAATCTATTTCAATCCCATATACTGCCTTTAACCAAGCTGCTGCCATAAGCCACGACCCGGCCATGGAGGGATGAACACCATCGTGCGCCCAATAGGGAGCTGGTGCGTGTTTCATGGCCTCGTTGAAAGTTTCCTGGAAGGGTACCCAGGTAGTCTGAAACTCCTTTGCCAACATGGCTGCGGATGTTTGATAGGGTGCAAATGGTTCGAGCCAACTCTCATCAACAGCAGTAGTACCCGGAAGTACAAAAGGTTGACAGATTACCAACTTAACTCCAGGCAGGGCCTGTTTGGTCTGCGACAACAATGCCCTGAAATCGGTTGTATAGCGCTCAACGTTTCCATCGTAATTTCCACTGCGCATATGCCAATAGTCGTTAACCCCAATTAAAATACTCAATACATTGGGAGAAAGTCCGATACAATCTTTTTCCCAGCGTTCGGCTAACTGATGTACCTTGTTTCCACTTATACCCCTGTTGTAAACTGACAGCCCGCTGGAAGGAAATTTAGCCAACAGCGCAGAGGCAGCCAGAAACGCATAACCTCCCCCGAAGGAGGAGCCACTGTTGGGTAATTCATGCGTTTTTTCACGTCCCCCGTCGGTAATTGAGTCTCCTTGAAACAGAATGGTAGCACCTGCTTCAGGACCAACGGACGGGATGGCCGATACCGGCATAGAAGCCTGAAGTATGGAGTGCAAAGAAATCGCGGTTCCGGTAAGCAGAGATCGCTCTAAAAATGTTCTTCTGGTTTGGTTCATGGTGTAATGATTTGGTAGTATAAAGAAACAAAATTATTGGCAGCGACCTTTCGCCTCCTTACCAAAAACTGCTGACTTTCCCTAAGTGCAATCACTTGAGTAGGAAAAATGGTTTACCTTTGCTGGAGTCAGCAGCGCTTATGAGTATCGCAACAAATCTTCAGAAAGTACTTGCCACCCTTCCGTTTGGTGTTAGGTTGGTGGCAGTCTCCAAAACCCATACGGTAGAGGAGATCAAAATAGCCTATGCGTCGGGTCAGCGGCTGTTTGGTGAGAATAAAGCCCAAGAGTTGTCGGCCAAATGCAGCTTGTTGCCTCCCGATATAGAATGGCATTTTATTGGCCATTTACAAACCAATAAGGTTAAGTACATAGCTCCGTTTGTGTCGGTAATTCATTCCATCGATTCTCTGAAACTGTTAATGGCCATAAATAAGGAGGCCGCAAAAAACAGTCGTATAATCGAAGGACTTCTTCAGTTTCATATAGCAGGAGAAGAGACAAAATTCGGAATGAATTTGGATGAGGCAATTGGGTTGCTCGAGAGTGAGGAGAGGAATTCGTGCCACAACGTCAGGCTAACGGGTGTTATGGGTATGGCCACCTTTACCGACGACAGTGTTCAGGTTTCGCAAGAGTTCCAGCAACTCAAAGCCATCTATGATTCCTTAAAGAGTCGCTATTTCTTTGGGGACTCAGCTTTTCGGGAGATTTCAATGGGTATGTCAGACGATTACCCTTTGGCCATAGCCCATGGTTCTACCTTGGTGCGGGTAGGGAGTTCAATATTTGGAGAGCGCAGCTATCACAATCAGTGAGTTGTTTCTCTGTTTTGTGTCTGGGTAGAGATGGCTTTTTCATTTTTCCTTTGTATTTTTGGCTTCATCAAAAATCAACTTCATGGCAAATCTGGAAACTACTTATCTTGGCCTTTCCCTGAAAAATCCGCTGGTGGCTGCCAGTTCAGGATTAACCGGATCAATCGATAAAATAAAGGAGCTGGCTCAGGCTGGCATTGGTGCTATTGTATTAAAATCGATTTTTGAAGAGCAAATCAACAACGAAATTGGGGCTATGCTATCGGATAATGCGCAAAACAGCGACTATCCCGAGGCAGAAGATTATATACGTGGTTATCTGCGCGACAACTCCATCAGCAAACAAATGGAGCTGGTTGCACAGGCCAAACAGGAGACCGGACTGCCGGTAATAGCGAGTGTAAACTGCATCGCCGGTGAAGAGTGGACGAGCTTTGCCAAGAATCTAGAGGAAGCCGGAGCCGATGCCTTAGAATTGAATATTTTTTATCTTCCTACCGATCGGAAATTGACCTCGGAGGCAGTGGAACTTATGTATACCCATATTGTTCGGCTGGTGAAATCGCAAATTTCAATTCCGCTTTCAGTAAAAATGGGAAGCCATTTTACCAACATCGTGGCAATGGTCGATAAGTTTAAAGGCAATGGTGCCCAAGGAGTGGTTTTGTTCAACCGGTTCTATGAACCCGATATCAATCTTGATAAGTTAGAACTCACTGCTTCTGAAGTGTTTTCTACACCTGCTGAAATTCGGCATGCGCTGCGATGGACAGGTTTGGTATCATCGCAGGTACCCAACATTGAAATTGCTGCCACCACTGGAATTCACAATGGAAGTGGGGTTGTAAAACAATTGCTGGCCGGCGCCCAAGTTACCCAACTCTGTTCAACACTCTATTTAAATGGGGCCCAAGTGGTGCCGCAAGTGCTCGAGGAACTCAGCTCCTTTATGCGCAAATGGAACTTCAGAAGAATAGAGGATTTCAGGGGCAGGCTGTCCTATTCAAGCCTTACCAATCCGATGATGTACGAGCGGTCGCAATTTATGAAGTACTTCTCAAACCACAAATAATTCCACACCCAGCATTGTTTCTCTAAGCCAATATTCCACGCAATGCTTGGAGTAGATAGGCTTTTTCGGGTGCAGCGTGTTGAAGGGCCCGGTTGATTTTTATAATCTCTTGTTCGCAAACCGTTGAATCAGGCAATACTTCCAGATTTTCAATTACAGTAAGTGCTTCAAAAGCAGTCTGGCCATCGCCCGAAATAACAAATCCTACCAGCAAAGAAAGGTAGGGTGAATAGTCGAGGCCGTTGCTCCAGCAGGCTGCCAGTAATTGAGGACGTATTGGACTAAGCGTATCATTTTTTAACAGTTCGGCCATAACCGGAATCACTGCCTTGTCTTTTAATTCACCCAGCAATCGGTTGATGCTCTCTTTAACATCCAGATCGGGGTGCTCGAGCAACATCTGAGCCAAATGGGGAAGATAGGCTGAATTACCAGTTACCCTGAGTTGCTCAATGGCTTCCAAAACTATATCGCTGACGGAAGATTGAAGCCGACTTATCAATGCCGTATCAATTGGCAGTGCAGAAGCATTGCTCATAATTGCTTGTTTTTTTGTGGTTGCAAAGTTAGAGAAATCGCGACGTATTTTTCCTTTCTGCTGATGATTTCTCACAGATGAATGCACCTGATATATTTTGGTTTCACATACTATCTGTTTGCTGAGTGGCCGAGGGTTGCCAAAAAATGGACTAACTTTGACCCGCTTTTGGGATATGAAGAAAACCGCTGAACTTGCCGAGGCCAACATCGGACGGCTGATGGTCAAATATTTTGTTCCTGCTTTCATTGGGGTATTTGTGAATGCCCTATACAATATTGTGGATCGGATATTTATTGGACAAGCTGTTGGTGCAGAGGCACTATCGGGCATCTCCGTTATTTTTCCGGTAATGCTTATTATGATGGGTTTCGGAATGCTGATTGGAATTGGAGCTGGAGTTCTGGTATCCATCAACCTTGGGCGACGAAATCATGAACGAGCAGAGCAGACGCTGGGCACCTCATTTATTCTCATGATCTTGGTGTCGCTCCTAATAATGATCATAGGCTTCTCGATTAAGATGCCTATGCTGCGTTCATTTGGAGCTACTGAAACAACCCTGCAATATGCAAACGACTATCTCGATATCATTTTGCTGGGTGTTGTATTTCAGGTGGTCGGGTTTTCACTCAACAACATCATCCGTTCTGAGGGTAACGTAAAGATTGCAATGTACTCTATGCTCATAAGCGCAGGTACCAATCTTGTACTCGACCCGATATTCATCTTTGGTCTAGGGATGGGGGTAAAAGGGGCTGCATGGGCTACGGTTATCTCAATGTTTGTGCTGGCAGTGTATGTATTCAGCCATTTTCGCAGTCCCCGTTCGGTTATTTCCCTGCGCAAGGTTAATCTACGGATCGATACCAAAATTGCGCTCGAAATCATGGCCATTGGGATGGCTCCGTTTGCCATGCAGATTGCGGGGAGTCTGGTGCAGGGTTTCCTGAACAAACTGCTAATACAGTATGGAGGCGATCTGGCAGTTGGGGCGATGGGAATAATCAACTCTATCGCCACCTTAATTGTAATGACCATAGTGGCTATCAATATGGCCTCTCAACCCATAATCGGCTTTAATTATGGAGCCAAGGCCCCCGAACGTGTAAAAGACGCTCTGAGATATTCTCTGATGGCTGCCACCATTATTGCCATTGGTTCATTTGTGGTGGTGCAATCGATACCCGGCACCCTTGTCAAATTGTTCAACCGCGACAGTCAGGAGTTATACGACCTAACCATCAATGGAATTCGAATACTCCTGCTTTCGTTGCCAGTAGTGGGTTTTCAGGTGGTAGCAGGGCATTTCTTTCAATCGGTGGGGAAGGCTAAAATCGCTATGTTCTTAACCCTACTCAGACAGGTTCTAATCCTCTTGCCTCTTTTGATGATAATGCCCGGGCAGTTCGGACTTACAGGAGTATGGGCTGCATTTCCATTGTCGGACACTGTTTCTGCTATGATTGTATCTATTTTCCTTGTCAGGGAATGGCGCAATTTGGGGAAGCTTCAGCCCGATTCAGATGTCCTTGAGTAGAAATTGCCGTTTGGGTTGACTTTTAGGAAAGTTTTTCTCTTAAGGCAATTCCGGTATAGGACTCCTCGCATTGGGTCATTGCCTCTGGAGTGCCTTCAAAAACAAGGTTGCCTCCGCTGTTGCCACCCTCCGGGCCCAGGTCGATGGCCCAGTCGGCCGATTTGATGATTTCAAGGTTGTGTTCAATTACAATAATGGTGTGTCCCCTTTCCAACAAGGCAGTAAATGCGTCGAGCAGTTTTCGGATGTCGTGGAAATGAAGTCCGGTGGTGGGTTCGTCGAATACAAAAAGCGTAGGGGTATCTTTCTCTTTTGCAAGGAATGAAGCGAGTTTAACACGCTGACTCTCGCCACCCGAGAGTGTACTCGACGACTGCCCCATGGTGATATACCCCAGTCCTACATCCTGCAG
>CAYGIQ010000035.1:0-19438 GCA_964349885.1 uncultured Prolixibacteraceae bacterium
GATCAAGCGCTTCCTGAGGCAGGAATTTAAACTCCTTTTGAACAGCCTGAAGAATAGGGATAACGGCCCTTTTCTCTCGGCCCTTATCGGCTACAATGCGATCGACAATCTCTAAATCGTACGACATATTTTTCAGCTATAACATTTGTGCTTTATGGTTCTATACTATTTCATGCTATGGACGAACGTTTCGGTCTTCTCACTGGCCAATACAATAGATGTCGCGACCTGCTCTCACATACATTCTGCCCTCGGCAAAAGCAGGCGTTGAGGTAATTTTGGCCCCTAGGTTACTTTGTGCCAGCAATCGTTTTTGACGTTCGAGGGCAAAAACCAACAACTTACCGTCGAGATCGAACAGGAAGAGTTTATTATCGGCCACCACCGGCGAACTGTAATACCCCGGACCCTCGTCGTGCTCCCAAAGTTTTTGTCCGGTACGGGCATCGTAACTCACAAGCACCCCATAACTGGTAGCCATAAATACCATACCCCCGGCAACCACCGGACTGGAAACTTCCGACAGGTATTCGTCGTCTTTCCATACCACCTGTCCGTTTACCGGATTGATGGCCATTAAAGTAGCATACTCCTGGGTGGCGAAAACCAGTCCTTCGCCAAAGGCAGGCGACGGTCCGACTTCTCCCATAAGGCCTCGGGTTGTCCACAACTCACGACCCGAATTGATATCGTATCCAGCCACCACCGGATCGGTTGCGAGTATAATTTGATAACTACCGTTCACATTGGCAAGAATGGGGCTGGCCCATGATATTTTAACCGTGCGGGGCGTTTCCCAGACGGTTTCTCCTGTAGCAACATTCAGGGCAAGCAGTCGCTGGCCCCGGTTGGTATCGTACTGCACAAAAAGTTTGTCGCGCCAACCCAACAGCGACGAAGAGTGGCCATAGTGGTTCTCTGGAACTCCCAGATTTCTTGCCCATATTCGGTTTCCCTCCAAATCGAAACTTATAATATCGCCGGTTCCGAAAATAGCATATACCCGAATTCCATCGACATAGAGCGTGGGTGCTGCCAACCCAGTGTCTTCGGTGGTACGTGGCGCAGCAGCCGGACTGCCGGGGATATTGTCAACCGCACGGGTCCAAAGGATGCTACCGTTGGTACGATCGATGCAATAAACCTCGCGTTTCTGGGCACTTGCACCCGAAACAAAAAGACGGTTGCCCCAGATTACCGGAGAGTTGTAGCCGCCCAGCGGCACGTTGGCTTTCCAACGGATGTTACGCCCAGCCGCTCCGTCGAAATCGGTTGGGATGTTGCGGTGGTTCGATACCCCATTTCCAAATGGTCCCCTGAAGGAGGGGTAGTTGGCCTGAATTTGTGTAGCATCGGGAAGCGATGGTTGCGCCTGCGTGGCAGCTGCCTGAGGTTCAGGTAAGGCTTCGGGTGTTGTTGCCGCCGCAGGGGATTCAATATCTGCAGGCACTGCTGCAGGAGCCTCCACAGGGGCGCCAACAGCAACGACCTCAATCCCTTCGTCGGGTAATGCAACAGAAACCACCGCATCGTCGGCCGTATAGTTATTCAAATAATCGTTTGTCAATACAGAGGCCACAAATGCCAATAAGATTACCATAACCCCTGTTAGCAACAGCCATTTCTGCGAAAGGACTCGGGCCTTCAGCTCGTTTTCCACGATGGAATCGGGAATCTCAATGGTTGCCTTCAGCGAGTAGTAACTTCTGAGCGCAAAAGCGAATACAATTGCGCCAATCAAAAGCAGGTAGCCGCCGGTTATTATCTGCCACTGACTGTTAAAATAGGCCTTACGTGCCAATAAATCCAAATGCCGGATATCCTGCTTCAGTTCAGCATTGCCCGATTCGCGGCCCAGTCGCTCAATTAAAACCCGCATCGACTCGCTCTCCAGCGGATCACTTTTGGTCATCTGCCAGTAATTCAGCAACAACAGCAGCGCAATGGCAACACTAAAGATGGCTGCGATAACGGCAATGTTGGAGCTAAGTTTAATTTTATCGGAAGTATTCATCCCTGCTATGGGTTAAAGTAAATTGTATGAATTCTATCTTATATCATTCTAAATCAACGAATAATATATAGTATTTATCGATTTTATTTTTTAGGTTTGGTAACCGGACAGTAGTCCATACAGCGTGCACAGGAGAAACAATCACCAGCATTGGGTTGGTAATCTGTACGCCTCCGGTAGATTACCTGATTCAGCAACATAAGGGCAATTACCAATCCGATGAATGCTCCTGCGAGCATGCTCCCAGTATAGAATTTTTTACGCACTATCCTCGCATCCTCAATCAGCGTATCTAGGGTACGACCTGAACCCAAAAATGTTTGCACATCCAAATTGTTGGGGTCGTTCGTAATTTCAGGCCTGCTGATCATCAGTTCAGCAAGATAAACATCCTGGTTGGCGCGGGAGAGATAGGTATGCGACTTCATCCCAACAAAACCGCCGGCCGCAACCCATAAGGGTATTAACAATGCATATACCAAAAAACGATTGGACTCGAGGCGCGAACCGGTAACGGTTTTTTCGGCCGTTGGATAGTCGATGGCATCGAAAGGACAACTGGTGGTGCACAATTTGCATTGAATACATTGCGAAGGGGTTATGGTCATGTGCCACCTCGAGAATTTCGACATCCATTTCAGCAGTACACCATAAGGACAGAGAAACCGGCAATAAGGCCGCCCTACGAACATTCCAATCAATAGGAAAGCCACCCCAAGTACCACCATGGTGTAGGGTGCATTCATGCGGAATATACCCACAAAAGGATCGTATCGACAAATGATAAAATCGGTTCCGGTAGCGGCATACAACACTGCCAATGCCAGATAGATATAGGGAATTAATCCCAGTGTTTTTCTAAGCCAGAAAGGCAGAGAAATGGGCTGTACAATTACTAGGTCCTGAATAACACCCAACGGACACGCCCCTGCACAGAAGGTTCGGCCAAAGAAGAGTGCAAAGACAAGTGGTAGCAGAAAAAAGAGCAAGGCCACCCCCGATATGGCGTACCCCAGCCCAGAAAAGGAGAGTACAACGTTCTGTATTGAACCTACCGAGCAGATGCACCCTTCGCGGTAAAAGCCAAAATATACCAAGGTAAAAATCGACAACCAGAGGATTCCCTGACGGGAACGCTTTTTAAGCACCAACCAACTGGCCAGAATCAGAACGGCCAAAAGAACGGCTACATCAAAATATTCGAACGCCAGCGATCTCGGCGAAGGGGTGACAACACTGGGTTGTTCATAGCCCGATTCGAATTCCGGTTTTGGAAATCGCTGCTGAGCATAGAGTGGATTCGCGGCCAGCAGGTAGAAAAGCGTTAACAGAGATAGTAGCTTCTTCATAAGGCAAGTTTCAGCTGATGTTGGTCCAGTTGCCTTTAACCTTATAGGGTTCGGCAAGTTTAACCCTCGAAATTGCCTGCGAGGGGCATGCACGCGCGATGGCACATTCGTTGCAGTTAACGCAGATATCGTGAACGATCTGAAGGTGAAGCGAGCCATTGCCAAAGGCCGAACAACCCTTAACACATTTGGCACAACCGATACAGAGGTCTTCGATTATATGGTATTCAAAATAGGGTTCTTCGATGAACTTCCGTTCTATGGCAGCGGTAGGGCAAAGTTGATTCTCTCCAGCGGTACTTAGTTCGTTGTAACCCGATTTAAAGTACCCACCGCAGAGATCGCAATAGCCGCAAAGATCGTATGCATGAATGCATTTAACCGCCGAAGGCGTTAACACACAATCGGTGGCGCAGCGACCACATTGGGTACACTTAAAAGGATCTATCTGCCACAAATATGCATCGGCCGAGATATTGTTGATTGCCATACCGGCGATTCCTCCCAACGAAAGAGCCAGCGAGAGGCGCATGCCACTGCGGATAAATTCCCGTCGGTTTTTTGCCTTTTCAGTTGCCATAACGATGCTTTTACAAATTATATTTTGGCTTCGAGACGGTATGTCTCAGCCTGTTCAAGGGAGCAGCTGCTGTTTTTGCCGCAACCCTTACAGTTGGTGGCGATACTGCACTTGCCACTCGTCACCAGCTTGTCTTGATGCCACAAATAAACGGTACCTGCCGCGAAGCCTCCCAGCATAAGCAACCGTCCTGCGTTTTTAAATAGATCGCGTCTTTGCATAACTAGAGTATTGATTCAAAGATTCTGATGCTGCGTTTGTCAGGATCCACTGCATAAATGGTTCCATGTTCATCGGCTGTAATATCTGGAACATTCCCCTCTTCAATAAATTTCGACGGGGCCGCCACAACGCCTAGCAGTTTCCCCCATGGGGTATACTCCTTAATCCGAATGATGCCTTTCTCGCTGGTCACAAAATTGCCATCAGGCAGAAAGGTAAAATGGGCAGGATTGCAACACCCGTTGAATCCGCTCACATCCGAAAAGGAGGCCTCCCAATAGCCCCTTAGCACACCATCGAGTGAATAGTTTTCGAGGGCGTGTTTGCCTGGATTGGCCACCCACAATTCACCAAAGTCGTTAACCGCCAAATCGAAGCAGCCCGATGGGACAATAAACCCATGGGCGTCGGTGGCATCGCGCTTCCCATCAATTTCGAGCTCTTTAACCCCTTCCGGAGTATACCGATATACCCTGCGACGACCAGCATCGGCAATAAAAACCATTTGTTCATATATGGCAACCGACGATAAAAGAGAGTTGTCGTAAAAATCGTCCCAGGTTGCCAAGAGCCGGCCGTCGAGATCGAGTAAAAGCAGATTTCGTTGGGTGGTAATCGCAATAAAATTTTCTCCAGCCGCTACAGCCAGTGGTTGCAGTGGCAAAGAGAAGTCGTTTATCAGTGCACCCGAAGGCTCAATAACCAGTAATCGCTGATCGCCTATAACGTATAGCTTCTCTCCGGAATAGGCAATACCGGTGGGATTGGCCAGCGTAAGGGTAAGGTTACGGCTTTCGCGGTGGGTAATAATTTCAGGATCGACTGCACTCAGGCTTTCCATATCGTATTGATAGGGATTGCCGCCCCGGTGTCCAGGCTTATTGCGGCTAAAATCTACGATAATGATGCCTACCACTACCAGACCTAGCAGAATGAGAAATATTGAGATACCGCGTTTCTTCATGTTTCGGTTATTTATTCATATTCAAACAAACCATGGTATGCGAATCGCGCACCAGCATATACCCATCGGCCACTGCAATGGGCGCCCATGCATCATGTCCGTCGGGAATAATTTGTGTATGATCGAGTTCGATGTAACTGGTGAGCGAGGGTTGCAGAATGAAAAGACCACCATCATCGTTCCAGAGGTACAATTTATTATCGGCCACCATAAATGGACCCAAACCAAATCTTTTGTCGGAGCCACTCGACCAGATAACTTTTTGTGGATCGGAGGGGTGCACGCATATCATTTGATTGCGCAGCGGTCCTCCATCCTTGGGCAGAATGCCAAACAAATGTCCATTCCAGTAGAGGGGCGTTTGCTGTTCGCTCGACAAGCCATCGCGGGGAGCATACTCAGCCACGATGGAGGCTGAAATATCACCATTCTGAGCAGCCAGTTGCACCATAAGGGCTCCGGCACCATAACCTCCTGTGATAAATATCTTACCGTCGGGCATACAAACAGGCGATGGGGCGATGACCGATTTGTTCCATTCTGGGATCTCCCAAAGTAGCGTACCTGCATCGTCGCCATCGGCCGCAATGCCCACCAAAGCCCCCACGGCACTGTACACATACATTTTACGTCCGCCAAAGGTAAATGGCATAACCGAAGAGTGCGACATTTTGTATCCGTTGGGATTGGGAGTCTCCCATATTTTTTCGCCAGTCAACATATCTACGGCAATCATTAGCGCGTTTCCACCGGTAGCCAGTATTGCCTTTCCATCGTCAATAAGGGGGCATTGCCCGGTGTACCAAAGTGGAACTTCCGATTGATACTCCTTTTCGATGTCGATACCCCATAAGTAATTGCCGGTTTCGCGCTCCAAACACATTACATGGCAGCGTGGCCCCATGGTAAGAATATGCTCCTCGGTAACAGCAGGGACAGTTCGCGACATGCCGTGGTTCCGCTTAATGGCTACATTGTATCCCCTGCGCCACAACTCTTCGCCGGTGGAAAGTGAAAAACAGCGGAGGTAGTCGGCCCGCTCCTCCTCGTTGTAGTCGAGCAGGTAAACCAGCCCTTTCCAGATGGCAGCCCCAGAGTGGCCTTCGCCTAGGTCGACCGACCAAATAATCTCAGACTGATTGCCAAATTTATCTTTGAGGGGGATCTGCGACCGGGAGATGTTGTCGAAAGCCTCGCCTCGAAAACGTGGCCAAGTTTCGTTCATTGGGGTAAACTCGGTCGACAATTGATTGAAAAGTTCCCCAATTGCTACCTGTTCGTTGGCTCCAAAGCCAGCTCCCCTATTGTCGAGCCCGGGCATGCTCAGCGTAAAATCGCGGGTAGGATCCTTGCCGAGCCACCATCCGAGTGATACTATGGCAGCCCCTATGAGCATAAGTGAGGTGTATTTAATTACCTGCAGAGGGGACAGCCTTTGAATAAAACGGATCATTTGCATGATTGCCAGTTAAGGTGTAAAAACCAGATTTTTATCAACCTCCACGAATGCAACGCAGGGTCATGAATTCATTAGCTATTGTATGCTGTATGCTGTAAGTGCATTTCCTCTTCGAAGATAAAGACGGCCGTTGTGGATTACAGGGTGCGCCCAGTGCTGTCCACTCCCCTGGGATATTCTGATTTGTGCAACTACATTGAGACCCGAAGGGGTTGCAGGAGCAAGGAAGAGTTCACCACGATCGGTATAACCGTACAACATACCATCGGCGTATATTACCGTTCCATTGGCGAGCCCCTTGGCCTCATACTTTATTTCACCGGTTTTCCAATCGAGGGCCATCCAGTTGCGGTTGTTGTCGCCCGATCCGTAGATATGGCCATTCACCAATACTGCACCACCGATGCGGTTGTCCATTTTCTGATTGAACCACTTCGGGGTTACCGAGCTCCCATCGGCCGAAAGCGCAAGAAGTCCGCCCCCCTGACCATAACCGCTGAAATAAAAAATGGCACCATCGTGGTAAATGGGTGTATTGGAGTGCACACTCCAACGGTTTGGTTGATTGTGCGACCAAAGCAACTGTCCGCTGGCGGCATCCAATCCCATAATATGCGACTCGGTATGGGTTACGAGTAGTTTACGGGCAGGAAGCTCTATCAGGAGGGGGGTACAATAGGCCGACTTCTCTCCTACGCCGCGTGACGACCAAATAAGATCGCCGGTTTTACGGTTCAGTGCCACAACATTGTGCTGCTTTCCTCCCGGAGTTACATAGAGCAGGTTGCCATCAACCACCAAAGTTTCGGTTACACCCCACTGAATTTGTTGTCCGCCAAATTCCTTAAATACATCCTTCGACCACTTCATGTCGCCGCTGTTGGCACTCATACAAACCAACTGCCCAAAACCAGAATAGATATAAAGCTCGTCGCCGGCAATGGTGGGAGAACTGCGACTACCTGGATAGTTTTCTGACCACTCGGTACCATAGGCTGTTTTCCAGATCAATTTTCCGTTGAGCGAAAGGGCATATACAAAACCAGTTGTTCCTTCCATCCCCGTAATATAGATCGTATTGTTGGCAAAGACTGGTGAGGAGAACCCTTCGCCCAACGTTTCGTATGTCCAGACCGTGGCTGGACCATCGGCTGGCCAGCTCTTAAGCAAGCCTGTTTCGGAATAGATTCCATTGCCCTTGGGGCCACGCCAGCGCGTAGCATCCTGGGCATAAGAAAAAGTTGCGTAACATAAGATTAAAAGACTGAACAATACTTTCATGACCAATGATTTAAAGTTGCCGTGATTTTGCGCTAAAATAGCATCCAAATGGGTATTTACCAATAAAATGGGTGTATTTACACACAGTCTAAATAACCCTTTTCCCCTTAACAAACGCTTTAGAAATCGTTAACAACTCACCGTTTATGGAAATCGATTTCTATTTTCTACTAAATTAAATCTTAAGCGTTGTTGCCATTGACAAAGATCACGGATGCTCTAACCATTATTACCGATAAAAATTTAATATCCAATTGTTTATAGGAAATAAAGCTATTTTTACCTTTGAAATCAAAAACCGTAGGACTTTGTAAGGCATTGAAACGGTTGAACAAGATAATACCCCTGCCCAACACGAAACATTTCAGACCTCAGAGGGTGCATCGATTTTTTAATATCTTCTTTGGTACCCAAAGTAGGCATCAACCGTATGACATTGAGATTTAGCACTGTATTTCTGTTATAGTGGGATAAACTGCCACGTGCATTAGGCGTGGAATGTTATGATTACCCGAATGAAATATTGGTTCTTATAGCACCCACACAGGTGGTTACCATCGAGCATACCAATGTCGCCAGCCAGTCGAATCGAAATGATATAGTACTGCATCTCCTACTATCGGTCATAACCAAGTTGGGTGAGAAAATGAAGGAATACAGTTTCAATTCATTCGAAGTGAACGAAGTATTGCACAATTAGGAACGTGAATGGCTAATCGTATAAGGCCTAAGCCACTGAAGTTTTCCAACCCATTTACAGATTCCACCAAAGCAAAAATAAAACGGGAAAAAGTCTCATTATCAACTTGTTCCCGTTTTTGTACCCCGAGCGGGATTCGAACCCACGACCTACGGCTTAGAAGGCCGTTGCTCTATCCAACTGAGCTATCGAGGCATGCTTTTTTTGGCTGTGCAAAGATAGAAATTTTATATTGTTTGTTGAGTGCATCTGAAATAAATGCAGCGTCGACATAGTATGACATCAATATACTTTGCACGATGCTGAGGTTATACAGCTCAGATGTCGCTGCATTATGCAAATTCATTTCGGACAGAGCCGCTGCATTGCAGCGCTTAAAAGCTATAGCAAGTGAATCCCATTCCCTCTGCAGGTAGTCATCATCTCGTCGGGCCAAATGCTCGACTGAATTTCACCTATATGGGCTTTCCGTAAATAATACATACAGAGTCGCGACTGTCCAATACCGCCTCCAATGGTAAGGGGCAGCTCGTCGTTTAAAAGCATCTGATGCCACATGAGCGAAGCCCTATCTTCCATTTTACGGATGGTAAGCTGCCGCATAAGAGAGGCTTTGTCTACCCGAATTCCCATGGAAGAAATCTCGAACGAACGCTCCAGAATGGGATTCCAGATAACAATATCCCCATTGAGTCCTTTGTATCCGGGTCGAGAAGGGGTAATCCAGTCGTCGTAGTCGGGTGCGCGTCCATCGTGGATTTCACCGTTGGGCATTTCGCTGCCTATTCCAATAATGAAGACAGCTCCATAACGGCGTGCTACCTCGTTTTCACGCTCTCGAGAGGGAAGTTTCGGATACTCTGCAGCCAGATCTTCGGCATGGATAAAGGTAATCTCTTCGGGAAGCATGGGTGTTATTTGCGGATAGTAATCGTGCACCAGATTCTCGGTACTTACCACTGCAGCATATATTTGGCGAACAATTCGTTTCAGAAAATCAACATTCCTGTCGGTTTTCACAATCACCCGCTCCCAGTCCCACTGGTCGACATACAGGGAATGTATATTGCTCAGCTCTTCGTCGGGCCTTATGGCATTCATATCGGTGTAGAGACCATATCCAGCAGGCATCTTAAGCTCGGCCAATGCCATTCGCTTCCATTTTGCCAGCGATTGTACTATTTCGGCTGCCTGATCGTTCATCTCTTTCATAGGAAAACTTACCGGCCGCTCAATCCCGTTCAAATCGTCGTTGATTCCAGTTCCCCTCTTAACAAACAATGGGGCAGTAACCCTGCGCAGACGAAGTGCAGAGGCAAGGTTCAATTGGAAAAAATCTTTCACCAACTTAATTGCCTGCTCGGTTTGATTTACATCGAGCACCGATTGGTAATTTTCGGGAATATACAACTGCATAGATGTCTTTTTTATAAAATTGTCGTCAAAAATAACCTTTTAAAATCATTATGGCTGATTTTGGCCACATATTTAGCAATTTATTGCCGTATTAACAGGCTAATCGAAAAACTACAGCCAAAGCAAAGGGACAAGGTTGACCAGCCTGTATCCAAATGATATTTTCCACGGGCTTGGCAAACGAAGAAGCCTGCAGGCAATCGTTATCACTCCAGCAATTCCGGCTCCAATAAACACGATTCTAACTGAGACGGACAATACCACAGCAGATTTAGAAAATAGTTTTTATTTTTGCAAGAAATTAACGATCCGGTGGACCGCAACATTCTTCTGCTCTACATTATAAGAATATCCAAATGGTTTAACTTGGTGATGCCTGTTGTGGTGCTCTTCTACAACGACAACGGACTTCAAATGCAGGAGATCTTTATTTTGAAGGGCATTTATTCGCTGGGCATAGTTGCCATGGAGTTGCCGTCGGGATGGATGGCCGATGTATGGGGCCGTCGCAAAACCCTGCTGATGGGAAGTATTCTGGGTGCAGTTGGTTTTATGCTATACGCCCTGTCGCATCAATTTGTCTGGTTTGTTGTGGCAGAAATTGTTTTGGGAGTTGGGTACAGCTTTGTTTCGGGAGCCGATTCGGCCATGCTGTACGACTCGCTTCAGGGAAAAGGCAAGGAGCGTGATTATGCCCGTCAAGAGGGTCGCATTACTTCGGCCGGCAATGTTGCTGAAGCATTGGCAGGCATCGCCGGAGGTATTCTTGCGGGAATTACCCTACGAACACCCTTCTACTTCCAGTTTGTGGTAGCAGCCATGGCCATTCCTGCTGCATATCGACTAATTGAGCCGTTGCGGGAAAAAGGACCTGACATAAGGCATCCCCTCCGCTTCCTGAAAGCCGTTCGAACTACTCTGTTTGCCAACAGGAGCCTCCTTCCCATTCTACTCTTCTCGTCGGTTACTGGCACCGCCACACTCACCTTTGCTTGGTTCGTGCAGCCTTACCTTCAGTCCATTAGGCTTCCTGTTGAGTGGTTCGGTTTGCTTTGGGCCATGCTGAATCTCTCGGTGGCGGTATCTTCGGCACTTGCCTACCGCATTGAAGAGCATTTGGGACGTCGGCTGGGGGTTCTTATCATAATGATCTCACTTACCGCCGGTTTCTGGCTTTCAGGAATGTTTATCGTTTGGTGGGGAGTTGCGTTTCTGTTTTTTTTCTACCTAGCCCGAGGAATTGCTACAATTTTGCTTAAGAATTATATCAACGAACATACCGATTCTGGAGTGCGCGCTACGCTATTATCGGTGCGAAACTTTCTAATCAGAATCAATTTTGCCATTACCGGACCGGCTTTGGGATGGATCACCGACAAGGTGAGTCTTGGATGGGCTCTTTTTTCTGCTGGAACGCTCTACTTCATTGCAGCGGCTGTATCGGCCTATTTTTGGTTTACCGCTACATCGAAAGATAAACCATCGTAGGCCAGTTCAATTCCAGTAGGTAGGGTCGCGTTTACCTCATCGTGCAGTCCCATGATATGGCTGATATGCGTAAACCAAGTTTTTTCAGCACCAATTTCTGTAGCAAGTTCCACTGCCTCGTCGAGGCTGTAGTGCGAAATATGTTTTTCACGCCGCAATGCATTCAACACCAAAAATCGTGTGCCGGCTAGTTTCGCCTTCTCTTCTTCTGGAATTGAATTCACATCGGTGAGGTAGGAAAAATCGCCTACCCTATACCCAAGCACAGGCAGTCGGTGATGAAACGCTCGTATGGGCTGCACAGCAACATCGTCGATGTAAAATAGGTCGGTCGATATTTCATGCAAATCCATTTGTGGAATACCGGGATATCGGTCGCGGGCAAAGACATAGTGAAATACGTGTCTGACAGCATCCAATACCCGCTTTTCGGCATAAATATCGGTCGGATGCTGCTGAAACCAGTTGTACGACCGTATGTCGTCGAGTCCAAAAATATGATCAACATGTTCGTGGGTAAGCAAAATTGCTCTGAGCCGATTGACCTTATGTGTAAGCATTTGTTGCCTGAAGTCGGGACCTGCATCGATTACCAGATTGGTATCCCCGATGCGCATCAGTGCCGAGGAACGCAACCGTTGGTCACGTGAATTGTTGGAGCTGCAAACTTTACATTTACAGCCAATAATGGGCACTCCCTGGGAAGTGCCAGATCCCAAAATGGTAATCCTGATGTGGGGTGGTCCGTTAGCCTGCATAGGTCGTGCAAAATTACAAAATCGCCGGAATTATTTACTTTTACCAAAAATTGCTTTATGGCCCGTTTGTACCTTCTGCCCAATCTGCTCAGCGATAGTCCGCCAACCGACGTTTTACCTCCCGGAAATGTGGAAATTATGCGCAACCTGCGCCATTTCATCGTCGAGGATGTCCGAAATGCACGTAGGTTTTTAAAGCGGGTTGACCGCGAAACAAACATCGATCAGTTGACCTTCTTTGAGCTGAACAAACATACCCGTGAGATCGAAAAATCGACCTTTTTGCATCCTATCAAAGAAGGTTTTGATGTGGGTATAATTTCAGAAGCCGGGTGTCCGGGGGTTGCCGATCCGGGAGCCGATATAGTGGCATTGGCACATCAGCTTCAAATTGAGGTGGTGCCGCTTACAGGGCCATCGTCGATACTGCTCGCCTTAATGGCTTCCGGACTTAATGGACAAAATTTTGCCTTTTCAGGCTACCTGCCAGTCAAGAAACCGGATCGACTCAAGCGAATTGCCCAGTTGGAAAACATGGCAACACAATTCCGGCAGTCGCAAATTTTCATGGAAACACCCTACCGCAACAACCATCTGCTCAACGATATCATAGCCACATGCCGTCCGGCAACCCGGCTCTGCATCGCGGCCAGCATAACCGCCGAAAATCAGAAGATTGCGACCAAAACCATAGCCGAATGGAAAAAAAGATTGCCCGATCTCGAAAAACAACCGGTCATATTTATTTTGGGATAGTACCCACTGAAACCCTACCCACTGCCCTCCCTAAATTGTATGGCCTTTGAACTTTTGGTTATCTTTGCCCAACCAACATGAGCTGTAATATTAAACTTCCCGTCTGATGATACGTTTTTTCAAGACCGTACGAAATACCATCGTCGCTGTATCCTTTAATACAACCCCCGATTCCGATACCAATGCAAAGTTTTGTTGGTTGCTGGGCGAAGCCGAAGCCCTTCAAGAGCCGGAGGTTGATGGCTGGTTTGCCGGACCAAGACGGGAAATGGTTACGCCATGGAGTACCAATGCGGTAGAGATTACACAAAATATGGCCATAGAAGGGGTGGTTCGCATGGAAGAGTTTCATCGTGCAACGGGAGAAGATGCACAGTACGACCGAATGCTGGAAGCACTTTACCACGGATTGGATCAGAATATATTCACCATCCATCATCCGCCCGAGTCCATTTTAGAAATAGATGATATTGCCGCCTACAATGCCCGGGAAGGACTGGCACTTAGCAGCGAGGAGATCGACTACCTCAATTCGGTATCGGATGCGCTCGGACGGAAGCTCACCGATGGCGAAGTCTTTGGTTTTTCGCAGGTAAACAGCGAACACTGTCGGCACAAAATCTTTAACGGTGCATTTGTAATCGACGGTGAGGAGAAACCCTGGTCGCTTTTTCAACTGATTAAAAAAACCTCGAAAGAGAATCCCAATACAATTGTATCGGCCTACCGCGATAACTGCTCCTTTGTACAAGGACCGGTAGTAGAGCAGTTTGCACCCGAAACCCAAGATAAACCCGACTGGTTTGCCATAAGAGAGATAGACACCGTGCTGTCGCTGAAGGCTGAAACCCATAATTTTCCCACCACCGTTGAACCTTTTAACGGAGCAGCCACAGGTACGGGTGGAGAAATCCGCGACCGTATGGCAGGAGGCAAAGGGAGCATTCCGGTAGCAGGTACTGCCGTTTATATGACCTCCTATCCAAGGCTCGAAGGAAATCGTAATTGGGAGGATGCAACCCCTGCCCGCCCCTGGCTATACCAGACACCAGAAGAGATTTTAATTAAGGCTTCGAATGGCGCCAGCGATTTTGGCAACAAATTCGGACAACCCCTAATTGCTGGGTCGGTGCTTACCTTCGAACATTTTGAAAACGACAGGAAATTTGGTTTTGATAAGGTAATAATGCTGGCTGGTGGTATAGGCTTTGGCAATCGCCGCGACAGCGACAAGGGAGAGCCAAGGAAAGGCGATAAGATTGTCCTTCTAGGTGGCGACAATTACCGCATTGGGATGGGTGGAGGTGCCGTTTCCTCGGTTGCGACCGGCGAATTCACCAATGCCATTGAGCTAAATGCAGTTCAGCGCGCCAATCCCGAAATGCAAAAAAGAGCCTTCAACGCCATCAGAGCATTGGCCGAAAGCAGCCAAAACCCTATTGTATCGATTCACGACCATGGTGCTGGCGGTCATCTCAATTGTCTCTCGGAGTTGGTGGAGAGCACCGGTGGGAAAATCGATACTTCCAAACTACCGGTAGGCGATCCTACCCTCTCGCAAAAAGAGCTCATTGGCAACGAATCGCAGGAGCGCATGGGATTGGTGCTGCGCCCCGAAGATGTTGCCTCCCTGCAGCGGATTGCCGAACGGGAAAGAGCGCCCATGTATGTTATTGGAGAAGCCACCGGCGATATGCAGTTTACCTTCGAAAACAGCCAAACGGGCGAGAAACCCATCGACTGGCAACTGGGGTATATGTTTGGTAAGCCCCCCAGAACGGTACTGGAAGACACTGCACAACAAGCCACCTATAAGCCTGTTGAGTACAACAGTCAAAATATTCCACAATACCTCGAAAAGGTACTGCAACTTGAATCGGTGGCTTGTAAGGATTGGCTTACCAACAAAGTTGACCGAAGTGTTACTGGCCGGATAGCGAAACAGCAGTGTGCTGGAGAACTTCAATTGCCACTTAACAATTTGGGGGTCATTGCACTCGACTATCAGGGAATTGCCGGACTTGCTACCTCTATTGGTCATGCACCTGCAGCAGGACTAATCGATGCTCCGGCGGGGGCTGTGCTCTCCATTGCCGAAGCACTCACCAATATTGTTTGGGCACCGCTTACCGATAAAATCAAATCGGTATCGCTTAGTGCCAACTGGATGTGGCCGGCCAAAAACCCGGGTGAGAATGCCCGAATTTATGACGCTGTAAAAGCTGCCAGCGATTTTGCTTGCACGCTCGGAATCAATATTCCAACCGGGAAGGATTCCATGTCGATGACCCAAAAATATCCCAACGATGTGGTTTACGCTCCGGGAACTGTTATAATATCGGCGGCAGCCGAAGTTGCCGATGTTCGCCGGGTGGTTGAGCCGGTCCTTAATTTCGATGCAAACCAGCCGCTCTATTGGATCGATGCATCGTTTGGTCCCCACGAACTTGGGGGAAGTGCCTTCGCGCAGGTGGTAAACAAGTTGGGCAAAAAGGCGCCCACAGTGCACGATGCCGAAAAATTTGCTACCACGTTCAATGCCCTTCAGGAGCTTATTTCCGCAGGTTGTATTACGGCGGGCCACGACATAGGCTCGGGTGGTCTGATTACTACACTGCTTGAACTCTGCTTCTCAGATAACAGGAGTGGCCTCGACATAGACCTTACACCCCTGGGAACGTCAGATTCTGTCCGTCTGTTGTTCAGCGAAAATCCAGCATACATTGTGCAATCGAACCAACCCGAAGCCACCGAAAAATTGTTTACAAAACACAACATCAGATACGCTAAAATAGGACAACCCGCAGCAGGTCGTCGATTGCAACTCAAGAACCATGATGAGCAGTTTACCTTCGACATCGATGCATTGCGCCGCACATGGTACACTACTTCCTACCAGCTAGATCGACGCCAGAGTGGCGACCAAAAGGCTCTGGAGCGGTTCAACCATTTTAGCGAAAACGGACTCAGTTTTAATTTTGGGTCTTACACCGGCAAAGCAGCCGACCTCGGAATTGAACTCAAGCGCCGCAAAGTGTCGGGCGTAAAGGCAGCCATCATTAGAGAGAAGGGGGTGAACGGTGACCGAGAAATGGCCTATATGCTTTACCTAGCCGGCTTCGACGTAAAAGATGTTCACATGACCGACCTCATTGCCGGTCGTGAAAACCTCGAAGCGATGCATTTGATTGTTTTTGTTGGTGGATTCTCCAATTCCGATGTGCTTGGTTCGGCAAAAGGTTGGGCCGGTGCGTTTAAATACAATGAAAAGGCCCGAACTGCACTCGAAAACTTTTACGTCCGAAAAGACACCCTTAGCCTGGGCGTTTGCAATGGTTGTCAGCTTATGGTAGAATTGGGTCTGACTGGCAAGACCGATGCTGAAGCACAACGTATGGAGCACAACGACTCGCATAAATTTGAATCGGGTTTCATCAACGTGGATATCGAGCCCAATCATTCGGTAATGTTGCAAAATATGGAAGGCATGCGACTGGGCGTTTGGATCGCACACGGTGAGGGTAAATTTATCCTATCGGGTGCAGAGAGCGGGTACCATATTCCCATGCGCTACAGCAAGACACAGTATCCCGCCAATCCCAACGGATCAAACTTCAACTCTGCGGCAATATGCTCGCCCGATGGCCGTCATCTCGCAATGATGCCCCATCTTGAGCGATCGTTCAAACCTTTCCAATGGCCATTTTATCCGGCCAACCGTCGCAACGATGAAGTTACCCCTTGGATGCAAGCGTTTGTAAATGCCCGTGAGTGGATTAAACAACAGGGGTAATATGGGGATAATTTCCCATTAGAATGAGGATGGGGTGAGGTTGTCATAACCTTGGCTATGATCAGGCCACAACGGCTCAATCAGATATTCCGACAATAAATCATAAGCAAGCAGTGCATACCAATGAAAACAGCAATGCATCCGGAACAATACCAGTTGCACTGCTGTGTGGGTGCGACAGGCCGCACCGGCTGAAAACAGATAGGCCTCAGCTGGGCGTAACGCCTTTTACCAAAATAATATTTCCATACTTGGCCGTCTCTCCGGTCATTACCACGGCAAAAGCAGCAGAAGCCCTTTGGTAAAAGGCATATCGCTCCAATCGGGCAATAGACGAGAAATTGGGATACAAAGGCTTAATGGCCTGTACATACGCATTCTCAACCTGAGGATCGAGGGCATCGCCAGTAACAGGAGCCATCATCACCAGTGGTTCTGGAACGTAGCTATCGAGCTCAAAAAGGGGCAAAATAGCCGCGAGCAGGTCTGGGATTCTTAGTCCATCGGCACGCACAATGCGAGCATTGAGCGATTCTCCCGGAAAATGAGCATCGGCCAGCACAATTTCATCGCCATGTCCCATGCGTGCCAGTATTTCCAGCAACGCAGGTGAGATCAGGGGTGAGATTCCCTTCAACATATCAGTTGTTTTCTATTTCACGTAAGCTGCAGCCGCCAGAAAGTCGAAGCTGCGACGAACACTCTCGATCGGTTCATAGTTGTAGCGTTCTACCTCAACGTAAAACTCCTTCATCTTATTGGCATAAGCCACATCGAAGATGGGCTTAAAGTCGATGTTGCCACTGGCACCTATCTCCATCTCATCTTTAATGTGCAGCACCGGAATCCTTGTGGGGTATTTTTTCAGATAATCAACTGGATCAAAACCACCTTGTTTTACCCAATACACATCGAGTTCGTACATCACCAGCTCAGGATCGGTGTTCTCTACCATATAGTCGAACATTACTTTTCCTTCAATCAAGCCAAATTCGCGTGCATGGTTGTGGAAGCCATACTTCAGTCCAGCCTTTTTAACTTCGGCCCCAACAGCGTTGTAGTAATCGCACCACATCTGTAAATCGCTCAATGTGGTAGGAATGGGCATACTGGGTTTGATCATCCAGGTCATATCGGCTGCATGATGGTCTTCAATGGCCTTTTTCCACCAATCCATTGCGGTGGCGTGGGTTTCTCGGGTATACTGCGGGCCTCCGAGGTGCGCCCCGGTTGCTTTCATCCCAAGGTCATCGATCACTTTTTTGAATTCAACCGGCGACCAGCCATAGATTTTGCCGTCGGCATAGTTGGCAGTTTCGAGGTTGTAATAACCAATTTTACCGACCGCCTGTAAAGTTGAAAGTGCGTCGGCACGCATGGCCTCACGTACAGAGTAAAGCTGAAGCCCAATTTTTTTATTGGCCGAGGAGGGAAGTTGTGCCAATAGGTTGGTTGGATTAACCATAATTCCAGCCGACAAGGCGATTGCGGAGTTGCGCAGAAAATCACGTCTGGTTGCCATAAGAAAAGGTTTTAATGGATTTGCATTCGGTTTAAAAGTGAAGTCTAAATGTAGTCTTTAAAATGTTTTCTGCCAAACCTTATGCCATATCGAACATAAATTAGCTGCCCAATCATTGAACAAATCAGTCTCATTGTGTGTCTAAATAAACACCGATAAACTGGTAAGACAAAAATAGAGCTATGAAGTTTTTTATACTACTTGTTACGCTAACAACCCTGCTCATGAATGCTTCCTCACAGGTTCCCCCAGTGCAATACCGCGCGCTCAATGCTTTCGAACAGTATGTTATTCTGCAAAAAGGCACCGAACGTGCCTTTACCGGCGAATACGACAAACACTACGAGAAAGGAGTTTACGCCTGCAAACAGTGCGGAGCGCATCTGTACAAATCAGACTCTAAGTTCGATTCAGGTTGCGGATGGCCAAGCTTCGACGATGAAATTAAAGGGGCGGTATTGCGCATTCCCGATGCCGACGGTCGGCGAACTGAAATCGTGTGTGCCCATTGTAAAGGACATCTGGGACATGTTTTTCACGGTGAGCGGTTTACTGATAAAAATACCCGTCACTGCGTTAATTCTATTTCACTGGTATTCATACCCCAGTCGGAACTCAACAAACGTAAATAGCCCAGCCTACCACCGTGGGTGCAACCAAGACTATACCTCTGGAGTTGTCGCTGGATTGTTGGCCAACACCTCGTAGCGGATGCCTTCGATGAAATAAGATGGTACAAAATCTTCGACCGGCGTGTGTTCGGCTCCTTGGTAAACATCCGTTCCTTCGGCAGTGCCATGGTCGTGGTCTTCACCTTCGCCAGAGCAGGTATATCCACCTTCGGGGGGTACCATTCGTAAAATTCCGGTAATTTTGAGATCGTCGCCAACATACTCCTGTTTAAAAGCGTCGATCAGGTCACCTGCCTCAACCCTTATGGAGATATCGTCGGTACTGCCCATCACAAAGCAACGCTGACCGCCATGTTTGCAAACATGGGTAACCAAACCCGAAATAACAATCTCTTGATCGACATAGTTGGCGGCCTCCGCAAACAGGACGTCGACCGTTAGAACGACGGTTTCAGTTTCGGATGTTGGTTTAGGCTGACTTCCGCATGAAAAGAGAAAAAATCC
>CAYGIQ010000036.1:0-19292 GCA_964349885.1 uncultured Prolixibacteraceae bacterium
CTTGTATTTCCGGCTTTTAACTCCGCCAACAAAAAAGCGTCCAAGTCATTGATCGGAATATGAGGCATTGAAGTTTTCTTTATCTTTTTTTGAATTTCTCAGCGGCACAAATAACCTACAATGATAATCATCCGTATCCAATAATATTGATAAAACCCACTGTTTTTTCGAAAAAACGACACTTAAATCTTTTTTATTTGCAGGAGTTCCTGCCGCAAAAGATTCTACCTGCAATTTATGGAAAAACTCTTTCGCTTTTTTATAGGTTGAATTGAAAAGAAAATAATTCCCATTGAGGGTACACCCACTGGTACACTTATTGAAGGCTGTGCCACCTAAAACCTCTTCTTCCATGAAAAACTTCGTTTCGATTATCGCAATGCTGACCCTCCTGTATGCATGCAACAGAGGTCCGGAAACCACTTACTACGACAAAGACCAGGGAATAGCAGAAAGCCGCTCCATGCTGGCAGGTGGCCCTGTGGCAGACATTGCCATGGCAGAAGAACTGCCGGCAATCACCCCCACAGCGCAAAAGAAAATCATCAAAGACGGCAGAATGGAGTTGAAGGTAAAATCGTTGGATGCAGCCAAAATATTTACCGACAGTCTCGTTTCGCGGCTCGGAGGTTATTATGCCAGTGAAAGCCTTTCCAATCAAGGATCAGACGTGTCGGTGCATCTGCGCATCAGAATTCCATCTAATGCATTTGAATCGCTTGTAGATGGAGTTGGGGCTTCGGGGGGCGAAGTTTTGTATAAGGTTATCGACACCCGCGATGTAACCGATCAATTTATCGATCTTGAATCGAGACTTAATACCAAGCGAAATTACCTGACCCGCTATCAGGAACTTTTGAAACAGGCCCGCACGGTAACCGAAATTCTGGAAATCGAAGCACAGATTCGTCAACTCGAAGAGGAGATCGACAGCACCACGGGCCGGCTTAGGTACCTCTCGGACCAGGTCGATTTTAGCACACTGAACCTCACGCTCACCCATAAAAAACCATTCGCTTTTACACCACAGGAACGGGAACGGTTCTCTGAAAAACTGAAGCAATCGCTCATTACCGGATGGTATGGAATTGTAGATTTTGCCCTAATGGTTTTTAGCCTTTGGCCCTTGTGGGTTGCAATCGTGCTGTTGACTGTAACGGTAAGAAGAATCAAACAACGGAACAGGAAGCAGTAATCGACGCCTCCAGCAACCGAAGGGAGTGCCAATATGCCAGCTGGCGGGCACGGAACAAGTTCACGTGGAGCAGGGCATCAATAACCCCATCTTTTATGAATTTACCTTAAGCAATGGCACAGCCTAAAATTCGTGCCAGTAGGTTAACATTGGCTCTGCCCCAATGCTTACAAACGCCTGAGTGCACTGAAGAAGTTGAATAGCTCCCTTTTGGCAGGATCCAAAAAGTAGTAGGCAGTAGTCATACGACAAATATCCTGCATTTCGGCATATACCTCATTGAGTGCCTGCCTGCCCCCCTCATCGGCCAGCGATGGGTCGGCCATAATTTCGAAACATTCGGTAAACTGACTCAACTGTTTGGAATAGGCCTTTACCCTCCGCACCAGACGTTTATCGAGGCCTCCGGCAATGATCTTCTCTTCCCATTCGGGCGATAGGCCCTTCACAAATTCGTCGATCAAACGAAACATGCTGAAATGGTCGCCGTTTTTGGCATCGCTAAAGTGGTTGGAATATCCGGTTTGATCGAAAAAATCCTTCAAAAAGGGCTTGTCGCTTTTAAAGTCAATCTTTACCGAAGCCCTGATAACGGCAAGGTCGGTTAGGGCAGCGAACATGAGTTCACGCCATGCTTCCATTTTAGAGGCATCGAGTTTCGATAATCCCCCCGAATAATAGTCGTTTTGTACCTGCTGTATCTTTTCTTTGAGATCGTTGGCATATCCAACGCTCCAACCTCCACGGAGATGCTTCAGTTCGTAAATATTTTCGCCGAATGCCTGAGCCACCGACTTACAGGCCAAAAGATTTGCAATGTTGGCAATACACGGATTTTTCGGATGCATAGTGAGTGTTTTAGTAGTTCGTTAAGTGCCTTTTTTTTCAGAAGAAAAATACGAACATTTAAAACTTTGGACTATGCTATAGAGCAATCCAAAATATGTTGTACAAATGGTTTGTGCTATAAACTTCCTCACGGCGGGCAAGTTGGAAGTCGCCAAACGCTATTTGTGCCGTTTTTTAAGTTCGGCTGCCAAATCTTCGATTCGATAACCTTTGTGCGAAAGCAACACCATTAGATGGTAAAGCAAATCGGCTCCTTCGTAAATAAGGTTCTGGTCGTCGTTGGCCATGGCACCTATTACCGTTTCAACAGCCTCTTCGCCAACCTTCTGGGCTATGGTGCGGGTACCCCCTGAAAAAAGCCGGGTGGTATAACTGCCCTCGGGCATCTCAGCTTTTCGCTGGTCGATTACATCTTGCAGGTATTCGAGGAAAGAGAGCTCATTCTCTTCGTTCTGCTCATCCCAACAGGTATCGGCTCCTGTATGGCAAACCGGACCAACTGGATTTACCTTCACCAGCAGGGTATCGTTGTCGCAGTCGGCCACCATGCTCACCACTTCCAGAAAATTGCCACTCTCCTCCCCTTTTCTCCAGATCCGGTTCTTGCTTCGGCTGAAGAAAGTAACCTTGCCAGTCTCCTCTGTTAGGCGCAAAGCCTCTTCGTTCATAAAACCAAGCATCAAAACCACCTGTGTGGTGTTGTCCTGCACAACTGCCGGCACCAGGCCGTTCAGTTTACCAAAATCGAGTTCACTCATATTCGCTGTTTTTTGTCCCGGGCGGGACAACAAAGTTGTCGATTTTTATCGGATTGAAATTCCCCTTTCCCTTAAAAAGGCTTTAAGCTCCGGAATCGCAATCTCTTTGTAATGGAAAATACTGGCTGCCAGTCCGGCATCGGCCTTTCCAACCGTAAATACCTCTTCGAAGTGCGCCATGGATCCGGCGCCCCCGCTGGCGATGATGGGTATGCGAAGCGTGGTCGAAAGCTGCGAAAGCTGTTCGCAAGCAAATCCGTTTTTGGTACCATCATGGTTCATCGAGGTAAACAAAATCTCGCCAGCCCCGCGCTGCTCTCCCTCTATGGCCCACGAAAACAACTCCTTGGGGGTGGGTATTCTCCCACCATTTACCGTTACCGTCCACCTACCCGACTCGTCGCCACGGGCATCAATGGCCAGTACCACAAACTGACTACCAAAATTGCGGGCCAGCTGATCGATAAATCCCGGATTGCGCACGGCCGAAGAGTTGATGCTCACCTTGTCGGCACCTGCTGCCAGCAATGCTTCGGCATCGCCTATCTCGCTAATTCCCCCACCTACGGTAAAGGGGATATTGATCTCACGGGCGATTCGCTTTACCAGATCGACAAACGTTTTACGCCCCTCGTGGGTGGCTGTAATGTCGAGAAAGACCAGCTCGTCGGCTCCCTCTGCGGCATACAATGCCGCCAGCTCCACTGGGTCGCCAACAGTCTGCAAATTCACAAAATTGATGCCCTTAACGGTTTGTCCGTCTTTGATATCGAGGCAGGGTATGATTCTCTTGGCCAGCATAGCAGATGTTTCAGGAATTCTCTGTAATGTAGTTTTCAATCTCTTTCAGGGTAATGTGCCCTTCGTATATCGCCTTGCCGGTAATAACCGCAGGTACATTCCGGTTCCCCAGCTGATGCACATCGCGCATAGACGCAACGCCGCCTGAAGCAATGAGCATTAGCTCCGGAAATCGCTCCAAAATTTCGCTGTAGAGCGCAAAGGCCGGACCTTCAAGCATTCCATCGCGTTCGATGTCGGTCGAGATCACCTGACTAATACCCTGGTCGAAATAGCGCTGAATGAAATCGAGAATCTCCAGGTCGGAATCTTCTTGCCAGCCTTCGACCGAAATTTTTCCATTGCGTGCATCGGCACCCAGAATGATTTTTTCGGGGCCATAGGTGGTTAGCCATTCCAAAAAACGCTCAGGCTCTTTAACGGCTATGCTGCCTCCGGTAACCATAGTGGCTCCGCTGGCAAAGGCAATCCTTAGGTCTTCGTCGCTTTTGAGGCCTCCCCCAAAATCGATGACCAGTGTGGTTTTGGTGGCAATCGACTCGAGCACCCGGTAGTTCACAATATGCTTAGCCCTTGCCCCATCCAGATCCACCAGATGGAGGCGACGCAACCCAGCACCTTCAAACATCCGAGCTACTTCAAGCGGATTTTCGTAATAGGTGGTTTGGCGGCTGTAATCACCTTGTGAAAGTCTTACACATTTGCCATCTATAATGTCGATCGCTGGTATGATTTCAACGGCACTCATTGCATTCCCTCCAGAATCATCCGCAAAACAGCCTGCGCCGACCATTCGCGGTTGGCCGCTTCATGAATCACCACCGAGGCAGGACTGTCGATTACCTCGTCCGACACGATCATGTTGCGCCTTACGGGCAAACAGTGCATAAACCGGGCCTCGTTGGTAAGGGCCATTTTAGCTGCATCGACCATCCAGCTACGGTCTTTGCTCAGGATTGCTCCATAGTTGTTGTACGACGCCCAGTTTTTGGCGTAGATAAAGTCGGCCCCTTCAAAGGCGCGCTGCTGGTCGTACTCGACCTTAACACCCTTCATAAATTCGGGTGCCAGCTCATACCCCTCAGGATGGGTAACCACCAGATCGTAATCGGCTGCCTGCATCCACTCCACAAAAGAGTTGGGGACTGCCTGAGGCAGTGCTCTGGGATGGGGAGCCCAGGTAAGTACCACCTTGGGGCGTGGTTTGTTTTTCAACTCTTCGATGGTCATCAAATCGGCAAAACTCTGCAACGGATGGCGCGTAGCAGCCTCCATACTTACCACCGGAACACCCGAAAATTCAACAAACTGGTTCAGAATCTTTTCCTGATAATCGTCGTCGCGGCTTTCGAACCGGGCAAACGAGCGCACCCCAATAATATCGCAGTACTCGCCAATTACCGGAATGGCCTCGCGCAGATGCTCGGGCTTGTCTCCATCCATGATAACGCCCAGCTCCGACTCCATTTTCCAGCCATCTTCGTTTACATTGAGCACCATGGTGTTCATTCCCAAATTCATGGCAGCCTTTTGGGTACTCAGGCGGGTGCGCAAGCTGCTGTTGAAAAAAATAAGCACCATGGTCTTGTTTTTGCCCAAATGGGCCCATTCAAAAGGCGATTTCTTAACCTCGAAAACTACCTTAAGCGCCTTCTTTAAATCTCCAATATCGTTAACCGACGTAAAATGTCTCATGCTATTTCAATTTGATGTTGTAAAGTTACCAACTGTTCCTCCAATCTGCCTAAAAATTGGCCCTAAGTGGCCAAAAGGCAAATTTATTTAACCTTCCCTCACCTGGCCATTGCCTTCCACCATCCACTTATAGCTGGTGAGTTCCTCCAGCGCCATGGGTCCGCGGGCGTGCAGTTTCTGAGTACTGATGCCTATTTCGGCTCCCAGTCCAAACTGAGCCCCATCGGTGAAAGCGGTGGAGGCATTGCTGTACACCGCAGCCGCATCGACCATCTTCTGAAAATGCTCAATAACCCCGGCATCTTCGGCCACGATGGCTTCGCTGTGTTTCGAGCTGTATAATGCAATGTGGTCGAGTGCTTCTGTAAGGTTGCTGACCGTTTTAACCGACATGCGCAGCGATAAAAATTCGGTACCAAAGGACTGCGCGTCGGCCAGATGCAGGAGGTTTTGAGGGTAGCTTCCGGCAAGTGCCGCATGGGCCTGTGCATCGGCAAAGACTTCTACCTCCTTGCCTGCAAGTTTGGCCAGCAGCTGGGGCAGATCGCCCAGACGATCTTGGTGAACCACCAGACAGTCGAGTGCATTGCATACCGATGGTCGGCGGGTTTTGGCATTAAAAACAATCTCCGCTCCCTTGGTTAGATCGCCCGTTGCATCAAAATAGGTGTGGCAAATCCCGGCGCCGGTTTCGATGACGGGGATGGTGGCATTTTTTCGCACAAAATCGATCAAACCCTGACTGCCCCTTGGAATGATCAAATCGATAAATCGGTCGGCCTGCATCATTTCGAGGGTCTCCTCCCGCCCTGCAGGCAAAAGCGCGACCAAATCGGTCGACAAGCCATGCTGTGCCAACACTTCATGAATCAACCCAACAATGGCAGTATTGGAATAAATGGCGTCTGAACCTCCTTTCAAAACACAGGCATTGCCCGAGCGCAGACAAAGGGAGAAAACATCGAACGACACATTGGGTCGGGCCTCGTAAACAATGCCAATCACTCCAAAAGGCACCGAAATTTTGGTCAACTTAAGCCCATCGGCACGGGAGTGCGACCACAGCTTGCGGCCTACCGGACTTGGAAGTGCCGCAACATTGCGAATATCGGCAGCTATCGCCGAAATTCGCTCTCTGGTGAGCTTCAGCCGGTCGTAGCGTGGATCGGTTGCCTCCATCCGGTCGAGGTCTTTCCGGTTCTCGACCAGAATATCGTCGCAAAATTGCTCGGCGGCATGGGCAATCGCATGCAATACCGACACAATGGTGGCATCGTCGGTTACATTGAGACTGCGCGACGCTGCCAGTGTCTTCTCGAGTTGAGGTTGAATGGTCATGCTATTTTCCGTTTTCGAGGTATAGGTAGTCGTAGTGAATAAGAGGCTTCTGGCGTTCCGACTGCTGCTCTTGTTCCAGCTTTTCGGATCCAAAGCGTGCCTTTCCGATACCTATATAGCGGTGTTCTTCATCTACAATTTTGAGCAGGTCGCCTGTCGAAAATTCGCCGGCTACCGAAACCACTCCAATGGGGAGCAGACTTACAGCCTTATCGGAATAGAGCGCTTTAACCGCACCTTTGTTGATGACTATTTCGGCTTTGGTAAAACTACCGGAATAGGAGATCCAGTTTTTTACCCCCGATACGCCACGTCGTTCGGGCAGAAAGCGTGTGCAGGCAGCATTTCCGTCGTCGCTCAGAATATCGAGCAAAATGTTTTCCCGCCGGCCGTTGGCAACATAGACTGCAATTCCGCTGCTGGCAACCTTGCGGGCAATTCTAAATTTGGTCATCATGCCCCCGCGGCCAAAACCCGACATCTGACTACCCACATGGATGGAATCCTCGTCGAGGTCGGTACTGATTTCGGCAATCATTTGGGCACCGGGTGTAGCAGGATCTGCAGTATACACACCATCGACATTCGTGAGCAGAATGAGTGCCTCCGATTGCGCCAACGTTGCCATTAACCCCGAAAGTTCGTCGTTGTCGGTGAACATGAGTTCGGTAATGGATATGGTATCGTTTTCGTTTACAATGGGCACAACCCGGTTTTCGAGCAGGGTATTGATGCAGTTTTTCATATTGAGGTAGTGGGCCCGGCTCGAGAAATTCTCTTTGGTGGTTAGCACCTGGGCGCATACCATGCCGTGCTCGCCAAAAAAGTCGGAATAGCGGTTGATGAGCTTAACCTGTCCGAGCGCCGCCCAAAGCTGCCGCGACGACACAGAGTCGTACTTTTTGGCAGGCATCAGCACCGATTTACCCGAGGCAACGGCACCCGACGACACCAAGACCACTTCAACGCCTGCACGATGGAGCGCCGCAATCTGGTCGACCAAATGCGCAATGCGCGAAACATCGAGTTTCCCGTCGGGTTTGGTGAGCACATTGCTGCCCACCTTGATGGTAATTTTATGGTATTTGAAACCCATTAGCCCGGATGTTCTACCTGTTCAATTTTTTTGTAAGAGGCCAGCAGTCCCTGAATCAGACTGGCACTGAAACCCTTGTTCTCCATTTCATTCAGTCCGGTAATGGTAACCCCCCGCGGGGTGGTCACCTTGTCGATCTCCTTCTCGGGGTGGTTGCCGGTTTCGAGCACCAGTTTGGCGGCACCCAGCACCGTTTGCGCCGTTATGAATTGCGCCAGCTCGGCATTAAATCCAATTTCGACACCCCCTTGCATGGCAGCCCTGATATACCGAAGTGCATAGGCAACACCACAGGCTGCCAGAACAGTGGCTGCTGCCATGAGTTCATCGGGAATAATGGCAGTCTTTCCCATTCTGTTGAAGAGATCCACTACCGTTTGTTTGTGCACCTCGCCGCTGCCATTCAGCGAAATCAGGGTCATCGACTCCTGAAGGGCGATTGCAGTATTGGGCATGGCCCTGAAGAGCGGAACCTCTTTGCCGGCAATTTTGCCCAGCTCGGCAAGATCGACCCCTGCTACCAGCGATATCAGAATCTTTTCGGGACCCAGCAGTTCGGCAAAACTTTTCAGAATTTCGACCACCTGATAGGGTTTTACCGCAAGAATGATGATATCGGCGCGTTTAACAGCAGCAAGGTTGTCGCTGCCCACCTTAACAAACTTCTCCTTCAAATGGTGAAGCATATCGACACGTCGGCGGGTAACATACAGGTTCGACGCCTGTACTTCGCCCGATAGCAGCAGGCCTTCGGCTATGGCGGTTCCGAGGTTGCCTCCCCCGATAATGGCAATTTTTTTATCTTGCATGGTCTGGATGTTTCAGATGTTTATTGTGCATTGCTCCGGATGGCTTTTTCTAGCGCTTCGACAAACCGGTCGGCTTCGGCAATGGTCAGCGACAATGGAGGCAAAAGCCTGATGGTATGCTGACCGCTGAATCCGGTAAATATATGAAATTCGCTCAACAACCGGTCGCGCAGCACCTTTACCGGCCATGAGAACTCTATTCCAATCATGAGCCCCCTCCCACGCACTGCAGCCTCAGGGAAGCCTACCTCAAGCTTTGAGATTAAATGAGCACCCACTGTTGCAGCATTGGCCGTGAGGGCCTCGCGCTCCATAACTTCGAGAACGGCAAGTCCTGCGGCACACGCCAGATGGTTCCCCCCGAAGGTGGTTCCCAACATGCCATGCCAAGGCTGAATACCGGGTTGAATGAGCACTCCGCCTATGGGGAAACCGTTGCCCATACCTTTGGCAACCGTAACAATGTCGGGGTGTATGTTGTGGTGCTGATGGGCAAAGAATTTTCCAGTGCGGCCGTAACCGCTCTGTATCTCATCCAATATTAACAAGGTACCTTCTGACTTGCACAAACTGGCCAATGCTTCCAGAAAATGGCCTTCGGGCTCGTGTATGCCCCCAACTCCCTGAATTCCCTCAACAATTACTGCCGCCACATCGCCCTTCGCAAGTTCCCCGGCAACTGCAGCTATATCGTTGAAGGGAAGAATGGTGGCACAGGATGTCTGGTTGGCCGGAGCCACAATTTTAGGGTTATCGGTGAGGGCGACTGCCAGCGAGGTGCGTCCATGAAATCCGCGCGTGAAGCTTATGATGCGGGGCCTGCCTGTGACAAAAGAGGCCAGTTTTAAAGCATTTTCGTTGGCCTCGGCGCCCGAATTACAGAGAAACAGTTGGTATTCGGGGTAACCCGATAGCTGGCCGAGTTTATCGGCAAGTTGATGCTGAAGGGGTATCTGAACGGAATTGGAGTAAAAACCAATTTTCCGAAGCTGCTCCTCAAGGCGCTCTGTGTAATGAGGATGGGTATGCCCGATGGAGATAACCGCATGGCCGCCGTACAAATCGAGGTAGGGCACTCCATGCTCGTCCCATACCGTGCAGCCGGCCGCACGAACAGGGGTAAGATTCAGCAGAGGATAAACGTCGAATAGTTGCATCAATGTAAAAATAGGGCTGAGGACACGCCATCAGCAGGTGAATTAAAAAGCCATGGCTTTCAAACCAAGACCGGTGGTTTCGTCGAGACCAAACATCAGGTTCATATTCTGAACTGCCTGTCCGGAGGCCCCCTTCAGCAGGTTATCGGTGCAGCTGATGACCACCAACTTGTTGCCATGTTTTTCGAGATACAGCACCGCCTTGTTGGTGTTTACTACCTGTTTCAGCGACGGGTTGGAATCAGACAACCATACAAACGGGTGGGCAGCATAATAATCGGCATAAAGCCGGCGGGCCTCGTCGAGTGAGCCATCAAAACGCGTATAGGCAGTAGCGAATATACCCCGGGTATGGTTTCCTCTGATGGGTATAAAATTGAAAGCCTGATCAAATCCCGGTTGCAGCTGTGTCAAACTTTGCAGAATCTCTTGTTCATGTTGGTGTTCGAAAACCTTATAGGCGCTTAAGTTGTTGCTGCGCCAGCTAAAATGGGTAGTGTCGGTCGCCTTTTGTCCGGCCCCAGTAGAACCGGTAATGGCATGCACATGCACCTCATCTGTGAGCAGTCCGCTGGCGGCCAGGGGCAGAAGTGCGAGCTGAATACCTGTGGCAAAGCACCCCGGATTGGCAATGTGGGTGGCGGTGCGAATGGCTTCGCGGTTGAGTTCGGGAAGACCATACAGAAACGGATGGTCGCCCGACATCACCCGGTAGTCGGTACTCAAGTCGATTACCTTCAGTTTCTTGGAAGGCTGGTTTTGCTCCATCCAAGCACGCGACTTGCCATGGCCTTGGCACAGAAACACCACATCGGCTTCAGAGAGATCGGCATGGGCATCGAAGCGAAGCGATATCTCACCCACCAGGTCGTCGTGTACCTGCCATATTAAATTTCCGGCATTGCTGTCGCTTTGCGCAAACACCAGGTCCACTGCCGGATGGTGTATCAGAATGCGCAACAACTCACCAGCGGTGTAGCCTGCAGCTCCTATAATTCCAACCTTTACTCGTTTCATAGTTGTATCCTTTCGTTGTAATGTTACCATCGGCGCCTTTCAGCGCCTTCAGAGGTTATGCTTTGGGAGGGTTGATGGTATGAAAAATTTTGAGGGCATTGCCCAGAATCGAGGTGAATCCTTTTACATCGTCGCCGCTCCAGGCTTTGTTTTCTTCACCATATTTGCCAAACAACGGACTCATCAGGTCGTTGGGCGATGTTACACCCTGCAAATCAAAACGATAAGGCTTGAGCGAAACCGTTACATCGCCGTTTACAGTATCTTGGGTGCTTTCGAGGAAAGTCTCCATATTGCGCATTACCGGATCGAGGTAGAGCGCTTCGTGCAGGAACATGCCATACCAGTTGGCGATCTGCTCTTTCCAGTAGTGCTGCCATTTGCTGAGGGTATGTTTCTCGAGCAGATGATGGGCTTTAATGATGATCATGGGCGCTGCAGCTTCAAACCCAACCCTTCCCTTAATACCAATAATGGTGTCGCCAACGTGCACATCGCGACCTATTGCATAAGGGGCAGCCAGAGCTTCGAGTGCCTGAATGGCAGCCGGGCCGCTGGCGAACCGTTTTCCGTTTAAGGCCTTAAACTCCCCCTTTTCGAAGGTAAGCTTTACCGTTGTCTCATCGGTGGCAGTAAGTTGTTTTGGAAATGCCGATTCGGGTAGCGGCTTATCGGAAGTGAGGGTCTCTACCCCACCAATACTGGTACCCCACAATCCCTGGTTGATGCTGTAGGCCATTTTAACATAATCGTCGTCGATGCCATGCTTGCGCAGATAGTTGATCTCCTCTTCGCGACTCAGCGAAAGATCGCGGATAGGGGTAATGATTTTAATACCTGGCGACAGCACCTGAAAGGTAAGGTCGAAGCGCACCTGATCGTTGCCAGCGCCGGTGCTGCCGTGCGCGACATACCCTGCTCCAATCTTTTTGGCATATTCAATGGTAGCAATGGCCTGAAATACCCTTTCGGAGCTCACCGAGATGGGATAGGTATTGTTGCGGAGTATGTTGCCATACACCATATATCGTATACATTTCTGGTAGTATTCTTCGGTTACATCGATCGATACGTGCTCTTTGGCACCCAAACGGTAGGCCCGTTCTTCGATTCGGTCGAGATCTTCGGCCGTAAACCCTCCTGTATTGGCAATGGCTGTATAGACTTCAAAACCCCGCTCTTCGGTGAGGTATTTAACGCAAAACGAGGTATCCAATCCTCCGCTGAATGCCAAAACTAATTTCTCTTTCATATCTGTAGTATTTTATTTGTAGTCCTTCTACCGCTGGGGCGTTGTACAAACGCTATGCTTTGGGTTGTTTGTTGCTGTATTTCCTAATGAGGTCCATTGCCTGAAGTGGATTGAGTTTTTTCATATAGTCGAGCAGGGAGCGCTTGCGAATCTCCTGACTGGTGCCATTCGCCGATGTAGAAGATGGTCCATTCTTCTCCTGTTCCCACGCAGGATCGAACAACATGCCGGTACAGAGACACTTGCTTCTTTCGGTACGGGTAAGAATGTCGTAGTTCACACAGCCCTGGCAACCCTTCCAGAAAGATTCATCGTCGGTGAGTTCGGAATAGGTAACCGGCCGGTATCCCAGTTGATGGTTGATTTTCATAACTGCCATACCAGTAGTGAGTCCAAATATTTTGGCATCGGGATATCGGGAACGGGAGAGCTCAAACGCCTTCATTTTAATCTGTTTGGCCAGCCCAACACCCCTGTAGGCAGGATTCACAATCAACCCGGAGTTGGCCACGTACTTGGATGTGCCCCAGGTTTCGATGTAACAAAAACCGGCAAACTCCTCTCCATCGAGCGCAATCACCGCTTTACCCTCCTCCATTTTAGCCGCCAGGTATTCATAAGTCCTGCGGGCAATACCGGTACCACGCTGCTTCGATGCCAGATCGATGTGATCGTTGATGATGTCGACATACTTCAGATGTTTCGAGCTGGCGACTTCGACCCTAAGCGTTTTTATCTCGTTCATGTAAAATCGTATAATACTTTACCGTTTTTGTTGTTGCATTCTCTTTAAGCAGGTTTCAAAACCAACGGGGGCACCCTTACAGCAATTTTGTGCTTGGCTGCGCCCTTTTGCTAACTGCATCGCATTAAAATTTGTCGCGCAAATAAGGCATTATGTTTTTGATGGCCGAAATACACTCGGAACGGCTCACCCCTTCGCGTAAGATCACCAAGATGGTATCGTCGCCGGCAATGGTTCCTAGAATCTCCCAAGGTTCGGCATTATCGATTACCGAGGCAATACTGCTGGCATACCCCGGCAGTGTGCGCACTACTGCCAGATTGCCCGAAAATTGCACCCCCCTGAATCCGTCGGCCAGATAATTGATGCGATCGGCTTCCCGCTCGGTGTTAGAAACCGAAAGAACTCCCGGCATAACATACCGATAACCTTCAGAACCATCGGCGACCTTGGCCACCTGCATCTTTTTCAGATCGCGCGATAAAGTGGCCTGGGTAACCAGAAAGCCCTTGTAGCCGAGAAGTTCCAGCAGGTGATCCTGACTGCCAATTACCTGTTCGGTAATCAGCTTGCGGATGGCCCGCTGCCGGTCGATAATCTCCTTCATGTATTTTTATACAATTTTGATGCAAAAATATACATTATTTATTGTTATGACTGTTTTAACTCAAAAAAAAAGCTATTTTTGTGCCCAGTTATAACAGAAGTATTCTGTACAATGCCTGGGCTAAGGAGAAAAATTAAAGAGATAAGCAATTTGCGCTTGTGCTACAAAAAGTAGAGCAGGCGCTTTTTTTTGACCATAAATACCCTATCCGAAAGATGTTGAAGACCAAAAAAGCGACCCTGACCCTGGAAGACGGGACCCAATTCGAAGGAAAATCTTTTGGAAGCGAGGCATCGGTGGCAGGCGAGGTGGTATTCTATACTGGAATGACAGGATACCCCGAAAGCCTTACCGACCCGTCGTATGTCGGACAGATTTTGGTTTCGACCTATCCTTTGATAGGCAACTACGGAGTTCCCGAGAACACCTCCCTGAATGGGGTTAGTCAATTCCTCGAATCAGAAAAGGTGCACATTACAGCGCTCATTGTATCGGACTACTCTTTCGAATACAGTCATTGGAATGCCAAAAAAAGCTTAGGCGACTGGTTGAAGGAGTACAATGTACCCGGATTGTACGACATCGACACCCGGGCCCTTACCAAGATTTTGCGTGAGAAGGGGTCGATGATGGGAAAAATCGAATTTGAAAACGAAAAGGTTGATTTTTACGATCCCAACACCGAAAACCTTGTGGCTAAGGTAAGCTGCGACGAAATTTCTAAAATTGGCGATGGTCCGCACCGTGTGGTACTGATCGACTGCGGCGTAAAGCACAACATCATCCGCTGTTTAACAGCACGTGGTGCCACCGTAATCAGAGTGCCCTGGAACCACGATGTTTCTGACATGGAATACGATGGAATCTTCCTGACCAACGGTCCGGGCGATCCAGCCATGTGTGAGGCAACCGTAACCAACATCCGCAAACTGATCACCGGCAACAAACCCATTATGGGCATCTGTTTGGGCAACCAGCTGCTTGCCAGAGCTGCCGGCGCCGATACTTTTAAACTGAAATACGGACATCGGAGCCATAACCAGCCGGTGCTGCTTGCAGGTACCGATCGATGTTTCATTACACCACAGAACCACGGTTACGCAGTGTCGCCCGAAACACTGAGCAGCGATTGGGAAGAGCTATTCGTTAATGCCAACGATGGCACCAACGAGGGCATACGGCACAAAACCAAACCATTCTTCTCCACCCAGTTTCACCCAGAAGCTACCAGTGGGCCGGTCGATACCGAATACCTTTTCGACGATTTCATCGAATCTATCGTACAACAAAAACAGTAATCTGCCACCGGGCAGAAATTTCCATACATACGGAGACCATTACAGCGATAATCTTACAACAACATGACAGATATTACCATCAAGAAAGCCCTTGTACTTGGGTCGGGAGCCTTGAAAATAGGAGAAGCCGGTGAATTCGACTACAGTGGATCGCAGGCGCTCAAGGCATTGAAGGAGGAGGGTGTGGAAACCATCCTGATCAACCCGAACATTGCTACCATCCAAACCTCGGAGGAGATAGCCGACAAGATTTACTTCCTGCCGATTACCCCCTTCTTCGTAGAGGAGGTAATAAAAAAGGAGCAACCCGATGGAATCCTACTCGCATTTGGCGGACAAACCGCACTCAACTGCGGGGTTGCCCTGCAGCGTGCCGGGGTTATCGAAAAATACAATCTTACCGTAGTGGGCACCCCCGTTACGGCAATAATGGAGACCGAAGATCGTCAGCTTTTTGCCAACATGCTGGGAGAGATCGATGTAAAAACTCCACGCAGCATCTCGGCCCTCAACATGGAAGAGGCGCTTGGGGCTGCCGAAAAACTGGGGTTCCCCATCATTGTGCGGGCTGCCTATACCCTTGGCGGGCTTGGCAGCGGGTTCTGCAACAACTTCGAAGAGCTCCGGACATTGGCATCCAAAGCATTCAGCTACAGTCCGCAGATCCTGGTCGAAGAGTCGATAAAAGGGTGGAAAGAGGTTGAGTACGAGGTAGTACGCGACCGCTTCGACAACTGCATTACGGTTTGTAATATGGAAAACTTCGATCCGCTGGGCATTCACACCGGCGAAAGCATTGTTGTGGCCCCCTCGCAAACCTTAACCAACTCAGAATACCATAAGTTAAGGGCCATTGCCATTAAAATCATACGCCGGGTGGGCGTAATCGGAGAATGCAACGTGCAGTTTGCGCTCGATCCCCACAGCGAAGATTACAGGGTTATTGAAGTCAATGCCCGGTTGTCGCGATCGTCGGCGCTGGCATCGAAAGCCACCGGTTATCCGCTCGCCTTTGTGGCAGCCAAACTGGGATTGGGGTATGGTTTGCACCAGCTAAAAAATTCGGTAACACGGGTTACCACCGCAGCCTTTGAGCCGGCGCTCGACTATTGTGTCGTAAAAATTCCCCGTTGGGACTTATCGAAATTTACTGGCGTAAACAAGGTGCTCGGAAGTGCCATGAAAAGCGTTGGCGAAATTATGGCCATAGGTCGCACCTTTGAAGAGGCCATTCAGAAAGGCATCCGCATGGTGGGTCAGGGCATGCATGGATTTGTTGGCAACCGCGAAGAGATCTCGATCGAAGCACTCGAAGAGGAGCTGATAAATCCTACCGACAGGCGCATATTTGCCATTGCCGAAGCGTTTTACAAAGGCTACACAGTTGAGGAGATTCACCAGCGCACCAAGATCGACCATTGGTTTTTGCAAAAGTTGCAAAACATCTTTCATCTTCGCAACGATCTGAAAGAATATAATACCCTCGAGTCTATTCCCAACGAACTGTTCCGAGATGTTAAAAAGGCTGGCTTTTCCGACTTCCAAATTGCCCGTACCGTATTGGAATTGCCAGCAGCCAGAATGGAAGAGGGGTTGCTGCTCGTGCGTTCCGAACGTCTAAAAAGGGGTATCGTTCCGGTGGTCAAACAGATTGACACCCTGGCAGGAGAATATCCTGCACAAACCAACTATCTCTACCTGACCTACTCCGGCACCGAGAACGATGTTTCCTTTGTGCACGACGACAAGTCGGTTATCGTATTGGGATCGGGAGCCTACCGAATTGGCAGCTCCGTTGAGTTCGACTGGTGCTCGGTAAATTCCGTGAAAACCATACAGGAGCAAGGATACCGCTCCATAATGATCAATTATAATCCAGAAACCGTAAGCACCGACTACGACACCTGCGATCGGCTCTATTTTGATGAATTAAGCCTCGAAAGGGTTCTCGACATCGTTGATCTTGAAAAGCCCAAAGGAGTTGTTGTGTCGATGGGTGGACAGATTCCCAACAACTTGGCCATGAAACTGCACCGCCAGCAGGTACCCATTTTGGGAACATCGCCACTTAAAATCGACAATGCCGAAGACCGCGATAAATTTTCTTCCCTGCTCGACAGCATCGGAGTCGATCAGCCCAGATGGGCCAAATTATCGACCAAGGCAGAAATTCGGAAGTTCATCGAAGTGGTAGACTATCCCGTACTCATCCGCCCATCGTACGTTTTGTCGGGTGCGGCCATGAATGTGGTGTCGAACGATGAGCAGCTCGACCACTTCCTGCAAATGGCTGCCGATGTGTCGAAACAACACCCGGTGGTGGTAAGCGAATTTATTGAAAATGCCAAGGAGATTGAAATGGATGCCGTGGCCGATAAAGGCGACCTTATCGCCTACGCCATTTCGGAACACGTTGAATTCGCCGGAGTTCACTCGGGAGATGCTACCATCGTATTTCCTCCACAAAAACTCTACATCGAAACCATCCGCAGGGTGAAGCAGATTACCCGAAAAATAGCCCAGGCCCTTGAAATTACAGGTCCCTTCAACATTCAGTTCTTGGCTAAAGACAACAACATTAAGGTAATAGAATGCAACCTCAGGGCCTCAAGAAGCTTTCCATTTGTCTCTAAGGTGATGAAGCTGAATATGATTGACATCGCCACCAAGGTGATGCTTTCGATTCCGGTAGAGAAACCCGACAAGTCGATCTTTGAACTCGATTACGTTGGGGTAAAAGCACCTCAATTCTCTTTCGCGCGTCTGCTCAACGCCGATCCGGTGCTGGGGGTAGATATGGCGTCGACTGGAGAAGTAGGCTGCATTGGAGAAAACTTTTACGAAGCCATCCTCAAATCGATGCTCTCGGTAGGATACACCATACCCAAAAAGAACATCTTGATTTCATCGGGACCATCACGCTCGAAAGTCGAACTGCTCGAAAGCGCAAGAATGTTGTCTGAACGGGGATACAATCTCTACGCAACCGAAGGCACACATAAGTTTTTTGCCGACAATGGCATCGCCAATACCCTGTTGCACTGGCCCGACGAGGAGGATAGGCATCCCAACACCCTTGAATATTTGAAGGAGAAAAAGATTGACCTGGTCATCAATATTCCCAAAAATTTCACCCGCAGGGAGCTGCGAAATGGCTATACCATACGAAGAAGTTCTATCGATTTCAACATACCGCTCATCACCAATTCGAGGGTAGCCAGTGCCTTTGTTTACGCAATATGCAAATATACGCCCGAAACATTGAGCATTAAAAGCTGGGAAGAATACAGCTAACACGATCCTTCGGTTTTTTGTTTTTGCTATATTTGGTACGGAACTCCCCCAAACGCATCTCTTGAGCATGCGCAAAGTTTCGTTGTAGTAAAGCATTGCCTGCCGGCCAAAAGTCTGTTTTGTGGGAGGATTCCGCATTCTTTTGCGCAATTACCCCTGCATGAAGAAGCTGGTCAAGTTAATTACCCTCCTTTGGTGTTCAGCCATGTCGCTCACCGGCAGCAGTCAGCCTATGCCCATAGCATCAGGTTACCTGTCGGCCCACCAACTCATTAACCCAGCCTATGCCGGCATGAACGAAAGTGCAGGCTTTCTGGTGGCGATTCGGCAAGAATATGCAGGCTTTGCCTCTGCACCTCAATCGCAAACGGTGGTAATGCACACGCCGGTATTCAACGAATTTATTGGGTTAGGCCTGCAGCTGTCGCAAGAGTGGTATGGAATGGAAAACCGAACCAGCTTCATGGCCGACTATGCCTACGAAATCATGCTGGGTTACGGCGGGCGGCTTCGACTGGGAATGAAAACCGGTATTGCCAATTACCATAACGCCCTATCGAGGCTACAGCTGTTTCCAACAGCGATTGCCGATCCGGTTTTCAACGGCAACCAAACCGCACGATACCTGTTCAATATGGGGGTGGGTGCATTTTATTACGAAAAAAATATCTACGTAGGCATTTCGGTTCCCAAAGTGATAAAAACCCTCTTTGAAGAGAACCCCGAGAATTACACGTTGCAATATGGGGTGCAGCACATTTATTTATCGGGTGGCTTCTGCCGTGAGCTCCCAACCGGCGTTACCCTAAAACCCGCCATTATGCTGTGGGGCCCTCTCGGCGAAAAGCCGAGGATGGATATAAGTCTGAGCTTCCTTCTGTTCGAACAACTCTGGCTGGGTGGTTTGCTGCGCTACCCATCGATGGCCTCTTTCTTTGGCCGCTGGCATTTTAACGACCGCATGCAGATAGGGTATGCCATAGAGCTCGGATTGGGTGCATTTCAGCTTCATCAATTGGGTACCCATGAATTTACGTTCGGCTACTCCTTCGATTTTTATGGTCGCGGCCACTCGGGCATGCGCTTTTTTTAACCCACCCACCAAGTTTCCACCGTAGGGAGTAGATGACTGGAGATTGCCACAATTCAGGCCAAGCATGGTAACTGCTTACCCTAAGAAAAATGCGGTGACGGGGTATCCTATCCATAAAAGTAAAATCCTGCACTGACACGATAAAGAGAGAAGCTACGCCAGCAAGGCTGCCCTCGCCAAAGCCCCATACCATTTCTAAGTTGAACAGCTAATGGAGTTTTTTATCAAAATGTCAGTCGGATATGGCCCCAGACAGCCTTTTGTTCAAAATAACCCTCTGCGTAGATC
>CAYGIQ010000037.1:0-19247 GCA_964349885.1 uncultured Prolixibacteraceae bacterium
TACGTATACCATCTGGTTAACCAGCTGTTCAAACTCGTCGAATTTTAGAGGACGGTTGTCAGCAGCAGCCGGCAATCTGAATCCATAATCCACGAGGGTAATTTTGCGCGAACGGTCGCCACCATACATGGCGCGAATCTGCGGCAAGGAAACATGACTCTCGTCAATAATGGTAAGAAAGTCGTCGGGAAAATAGTCGATCAGGCAAAATGGGCGCGTTCCAGGAGTCCGTCCATCAAAATATCGGGAGTAGTTTTCGACCCCCGGACAGTAGCCCAACTCTTTCATCATCTCCATATCATATTCTACACGCTCCTGAATCCGCTTAGCTTCCAATGGCTTTCCAACCTCTTTAAAATAAGCAATTTGAGCTAACAAATCATCCTGTATCTGACGAATCGCGCTGTTCATGCGCTCTTTGGTCGTAACAAATATATTGGCAGGATAAATAGAAGCCTGATCCATTTGCTGAAGGGTATGTCCGGTGAGGGGGTCAAAAGAACTTATCTCTTCCAGCTCATCACCAAAAAACACAATTCTGACCGCCACATCGGCATAGGCCGGAAAGATATCGACTGTATCCCCTTTAACCCGGAAATTACCCCTCTGAAATTCGACTTCGCTGCGAGAGTATAGGGCATCAACAAGTTGATGCAATACAACATTGCGCGATACATTCTGACCAACCCGAAGTTCGGTCGTATTGGCGTGAAAGTCGGCTGGATTTCCGATGCCATAAAGGCACGAAACCGACGAAACAACCACCACATCGCGCCGGCCCGACAACAACGAGGAGGTTGTGGAAAGCCGAAGCTTTTCAATGTCCTTGTTGATCGAAAGGTCTTTCTCTATATAGGTATCTGTAGTAGGGATATATGCTTCAGGCTGATAATAGTCGTAGTAGGAAACGAAATACTCCACCGCATTTTCGGGAAAAAACTGTTTCATCTCACCATACAGCTGCGCTGCCAGCGTTTTGTTGTGGCTTAAAATCAGGGTAGGCTTTTCTACCTTGGCAATCACATTGGCCATGGTGAAGGTTTTTCCCGATCCGGTAACGCCCAGAAGTGTCTGATACTTCTCCCCACGAAGAATTCCCTCTGTAAGTTGCCGGATGGCTTCAGGCTGATCTCCTGTAGGTTGATAGTCGGCGGTTAGCTTAAATTGCATACGAACCTAGATTTGCTTTGATAGATTCATTCGGGGATACAGGTCAATGTCGAAGCCCGAATTTTAATCGCTCCATACAAAAGTAACAATTAATCGGCCCTGAAAAGAGAGGCAGGGATAGTTAACGGCGGAGTTTCAGAAATACAGGATAATGATCGCTTACACCACCAAGGTAATTTACACCATTATATGTTCTTGCAGGTATGGTATCGCTTCTAAGGGTTATACTGCTAAACCATGGATCTTTGTATATGTAACCACGGCTACCATATACATTAAGTCCATCGGGACTGAGCAAGGCAGGAGAAACCAATAAGTGATCGAGTACCAACCATGCTCCTCGATAGAAGTAGGTGCCTGCACCCACTTCATGAGCGGGAAAAAGCAGGTTGTAAAGTCCCTTGTGATCCAATACTTCAGGGTGAACGGCGTCCAATATTTCACTTACGCTGCCATCCACAGGAGTGTCGTTTAGATCACCCATGGCAATAATATAGGCATTAGGCTGGTGCAGCAGAATAGAATCGGCAGTCGATTTCAAAACCTGCGCTACTGCTGCCCTATCTGGATTGGTGCGTTCGGTTCCACCCAATCTCGATGGCCAGTGCATTACGAAAAGGTGCAGTGTGTCTCTATTCTGCAACAACCCTTTAACATATAGAATATCGCGTGTTGAATAAGAGCGTCGTCCAGGAAGTTTTAAGCGGATAGGCTGCTCGTACAGCACCTCGAATCTTGATTTTCGGTACATCAGGGCCACATCTATGCCCCGGCGATCGGGACTATCAAAATGCACTATATTATAACGACCTCGGCGTAGTCGTCCGGTGCTGGCAAGATCTTCCACCACCTGGCGGTTTTCGATTTCGGCCAATCCAATCAGCAAAGGCAGGTGCCTTCCCCCCGCCTCTGACAGCACGGCAGCCAGTCCTTGTAACTTATGAAGGTATCGGGCCGCATCCCACGCTCTGGGAGCTTCCGGCAAAAAGTCGTTGTCGTTGGTTCTCGGATCGTCGTAAATGTCAAACAGGTTTTCGACATTGTAAAACACAACCGAATGCAAACGTCGGTCGGGTTGTGCCACCAGCATAACGGGTAGACTGATGGCTAAAAATAAGAGTAGCAAAGGCAGAGCTTGCCGAAGCGCAGGGGTTCTTTTACCTAACATAAATCGCGATATAGCCCTTTTTCTCAATGATATTTGAGATGATCAAAAATATTTTCCGGTATGTTCATCATAGTACTGGGTGACGTCAATGTATGCCATCCCCGCAGTTTTAGCGGCTTCAAACCCGAGTTTTCCATCCTCAAAAACCAGACATTGGGCAGGGGGTAAGCCTATACCGGAAGCACACCGTAAAAAAGTTTCAGGATGGGGTTTGTGCCGGGTTACATCATCGGAAGCGACCAAAATCTCAAAACAATCCTGCAACCCCAATATTTCGAGCGTTTTCCATGCAAGTCGGGAGAGCCCACCTGTACCAACTGCCATGGGAAGTTTTCCCCGATATTGTTGGACCACCTCGACAACACATGCTACCGGGCGTATTAGGTGCATGCGTTTTTCATACTCGTGCTCTTTATAGAGTCCAACTTCAGTTGCATCGTAATCGAGTTGATACAGGTCACGCAACCTTTCGAAAGTTCCAATCGCTGGTATGCCTGCCATAGAAACAAACATTTCAGGCGAAAAATCGATGCCATAACCTTCAAGAATATCCTTGTACACCTTATAGTGAACCGGCATGGTATCTGCAATTGTTCCATCAAGATCAAAAATCAGCCCCTGTACTCCAGAATCAACAACAATACGCTTCAACATCAGATTGTTTTTGTGCAAAAATAGCAATTGAATGCGAAAAGCCGGATAAACGGAAAATATCTTACCACTACTTTGGGTTTCGGTGAAGGAACGATGGCTTAGTCGACCTTGCTTGACTACTTAGGTTCATGATGAAGAAATCCATTCAAAATGTGCAACTTTGCAGAAAGAGCATCCACAACCATGATTACCAATTTTACCGTTATCTCAATCCCACAATGGACTATTTTTTTAGGCATTACCGTTATCATCTACGGGTGGGTGGAAGATAAAAAGGCATTCGGATTACTCGGAACCGGGCTGTTTGCCCTACTCGGGATTTTTGCAGGCTATACAATCTATGCTGGATTGCTAATGCCAGATGAATGGTTCAATACTGCCGAAAACTTCGGAGGGGAGGAGCTTTTCGACTTTGACGAACTTCCATTAGAAGGTCGAATGCTGCCACTCTATTGGGGCATGGTGGCAAACGGCATGTTAGGGGCAACGGCGCTTCTTGCCGAATGGAAGAACAACCGGTATGCAAGGCACCTTAAGGTACTGGTCAGCACAATTGGGCTAATAATTTTTTTCAGCACCATCGGAATTGCCAGATTATAAATGCTTTTAGCGATAGCCCGCTGCAAACTGAAACCAATATCCGTACACTGCAGCCACTAATTGGCCAAACGAATTCTGATCTTTACTTACGGTCATCTATCCGATGACTTCGAGTTAAAGAATCGTCAGTTGCTGTTTTTTTTAGACTTTAATTCTATATTTAGCGAAATTTCGGTCGAATTGCTTTCAAATCGCAATCAAACAGACCTATTTTTTGTTTAAACAACATTTAACTGTAATACTAAACGTATGGTACCAAAAATTTCGACCCTTGGTGGTTACATATTCGAATATCAGAAGAGCATTACCAACCCGACAGGCTTTTGGTCCAATATAGCCGAAAGTTTTTATTGGCGTAAAAAATGGGATCATGTATTGGATTGGAATTTCAGCGAACCTTCTGTTCAATGGTTTATAGGGGGCAAATTAAACATTACCGAGAACATCTTCGAAAGGCACCTTTTTCACCGGGGAGACCAGACCGCCATTTTGTGGGAACCCAACAGCCCGATCGAGGAGAGCCAGCATATCACCTACACTGAACTCTTCAATAGGGTAAAACGATTCTCGAATGTTTTGCTTTCACAAGGGATCAAGAAGGGTGATCGGGTAGCCATTTACATGCCCATGATTCCGGAACTGGTGGTAGCCATGCTTGCCTGTGCCCGAATTGGCGCAGTCCACTCGGTAATCTTTGGAGGATTCTCTTCTACGGCCCTCAGCGACCGAATTCAGGATGCTGGTGCCTCGTTGCTGATTACTGCCGACGGTGGCTATCGGGGACCTAAAACCATACCTATCAAGGAGATTGCCGATGAAGCGATGGCAACTTGTGGATGTGTTAAAACAGCCATTGTCGTCAAACGCACCGGAGAGACAGTTCAAATGCAACCAGGCAGGGATGTTTGGTGGCACACACTCGATGAGCAGGCGCAGGCCGATCACAAGGCAGAGGAGATGGATTCAGAAGATCCGCTGTTTATTCTCTATACCAGTGGTTCGACAGGGAAGGCAAAAGGGCTGGTGCATACCACCGGTGGTTATATGGTTTTTAGTGCCTACACCTTCAGAAATGTTTTTCAATACGGTGATGGCGATATCTATTTCTGCTCGGCCGATATTGGCTGGATTACTGGCCACAGTTATTTGGTCTATGGACCGCTGCTCAATGGCGCCACCACTGTGATGTTCGAGGGAATTCCCACCTGGCCCGATGCCGGAAGGTATTGGGAGATTGTCGATAAGCACAAGGTGAATCAGTTTTATACAGCACCTACTGCCATACGGTCGCTCATGGCCATGGGAATGGAGTGGTTAGAGGGCAAACATCTGGGGTCGCTTAAAGTATTGGGAACCGTTGGGGAACCCATCAACGAGGAGGCTTGGCACTGGTATCACGACCACATCGGGAAAAACCGGTGTCCTATTGTCGACACCTGGTGGCAAACCGAAACCGGTGGAATTATGATCAGCCCGCTTGCCGGCATTACACCAACAAAACCATCGTTTGCCACCCTCCCATTTATGGGAATAGCACCGGTAATAATGAATGGCGAAGGCAAAGAGTTGCATGGCAACAGCGTCGAGGGAAACCTCTGCATTAAGTTTCCCTGGCCCGGAATGGCCCGAACCATCTGGGGAGATCACGCACGCTTCCGCGAAACCTATTTTGCAGCTTATCAGAATCACTATTTTACAGGCGATGGCGTGAAGCGCGACGAAGACGGTTATTACAGAATTCTGGGACGGGTGGATGATGTAATCAATGTCTCAGGGCACCGATTGGGCACTGCCGAAATTGAAAATGCCATCAATGAACATCCTCTTATCAACGAGTCGGCTGTTGTTGGATTTACCCATCCTATTAAGGGGCAGGGAATTTATGCCTATGTGGTTTGCACCGATTTTAGTTTGGGAGGAGCAGAAGGGATTAAGACTTCCGTAATGAAAACTGTGACCAAAATAATTGGCCCCTTTGCCAAGCCCGATAAAATTCAAATCGTTACCGGACTTCCAAAAACCCGCTCAGGTAAGATTATGCGACGGATTTTACGGAAAATTGCGGAGAATGAATACGATAATTTTGGTGATACCACTACCCTACTGAACCCCGAAATTGTAATCGAAATAGTAGAAGGCTCAAAGTCTATGCTGAGGGATAGCTAATACACAAAAAAGGTCGAAAAGCACGCCATTTAAGGTCGAAAGATGTAAAAAATCTTTCGGCCTTGTTACATTATGGTGAAATCCAACCGCAAAATAGAGCAGATTGCTTAAATCTATACAAAAATGGTAATTTCGTGGTGTACAAATTGCAAACAACATGGACTACAAAAAATCTCTAGGATTTAACCCTTCAGGATCAAACACCGTAGCGCGTCCAAAAAGGGTTATCGAATATATCAACCTGAAGCTGGCGGCGTTGGGACAGCCCTGGTATCAGTCAGAATCCAAAACCGAATTTCTCGAGTTGGCGAAAGATCTCATTAAGAACCACCGTGAAAAAAACAGGTTATTGTCCGACTATCTCTGTCCGACGGATCAGCGGATACAAAACTTCATCGACAGCTACCTGAAGGATCATTCCAGTGGATTGAACCTGAGGCTTCCTGCCACCACTTTTATTGTCGACAGCCATGGCATCGCCAGAACCCTATCTTTGCCGCCCAACAAACCCGAGTTTGTCTCCGACATAGTAAGCAGTTACCGCCTAAAACAAGGAGTGTTGAACAATCCCAAATACGATAGGAGAACTACCCAGGGGGTATTTCACATTGCTGAAGGGGGGCTTCCCATACCTTATGACAAAAAATCGGTGCCGAAAAACACCTTTGCCCACCTGCTCAGCAAGGCCCTTCAACCCCCTGAACAGCTTATGCGTTTGCCCTTTACCTCCACCCAGGAGGAACAGGCTAGGGTATTCGTGAGTTTGCTGTTAAAGCCGGTAGTGAGCCCAGCGGTTAAAAGTGTGAGCGTTGAAAAAAAGATGGAAATCCGGTTTTTTGCCCCAGGCAACCTGGTTAGCAACCTCGATTTTGTAGAATCGATTTTTGGCAACGCAGGAGATCCATTCCTTCCGGAAAACGATTCAGCCTTGGATCCAAAAAGCTGGACCGGACACACCGGTTGCGTAATTCTGGCTCCTCACCTTATCTACCTAACCAAAAAAGAGGTAGGACTCCCACACATCAGTGAAGCCAACGATCGCCAAAAACGCGATGGTATGTGCTGGACCGACGAAAAAGAGTTGTACAACGAAGGAGGGGCATTTAAAATAACCGCCCGAACCGAAGAAGGCGTAATCGTAACGGTTATAGCCGATAACTATTACGGATATTCCAAAAAAGAGGTAAAAACCCAAATCAGTTATGCTGCCAACCTTTTGGGCAATGTTGAGGAGGAACATGCTGGTGGAGCCATTGCTTTTGCTACCTATAATCTCGGCGATGAGTTTTCCGACAGAAATCAGTTTCTCAACAATGGACTGAGCTTTGAGGAAATGATCGGCATATATGGAGAGATCATGCAATTGCAACCAGAGGGGTATGCTGTCGACAATAATTACAACGATATTTTGTACTTGCCGGAACATGCCGAATTCAATATGATGGAGCAAAAAATCTCTTGGATCAAAGGCAAGACCGAGGTATCGATAAGGCTTAACCCTGCGTGCATATATATAATGCCGGCGGGGTATAAGTTGCGAATGGAAAAAAACAACTATGTACCTTCATGGCGCATTATCGGTTCGGTTGCTGAAGGGTCATTCTGTCACAAACCTTCGACCGTATCGGGGGGAGGCAAATCTGAAATCTCCAAGTCAATCAACGATGCCATCATCTACGGACCCTTTTTTACGGCCGACTTCGAGAACGATTTCAAAATGGTGGAGGAGCTGATCAACAAAGATTACCGCAATGCCTATCTCGATCACATAGATACGGATAAGTCGCGGCCCGTATTAAGCCCCAAGCGATCGCTTGGATCTGTAATTCAACTGCTTACGCCATCGCCATCTAGATACACCGATGCGTATAATCAGTGGCTGGACACCATCCCACACCACATCAAAGGTCTTGTTTATCTGGTAAAAAGGTTTTACAAACCAGAGTGGGGCACCAACTGGCGAAACCTATTTTCGGTCGACACCATTGATGGCCGCAGTGGAAATGAACTTAAAGTTAAGAACCGCAAGGTGGTTGCCAGCTACTTGAGGGTAGGCTTAACCCAAGAGGGTGCTTGGAGGACTTTCAAACTAAGGCAAGATTTTATTGCGGCCGATAAGCTGCAAATGGAAGATGATATCTCTGTTTCGATTACAATTCCGTCCGACCGTTTGGAGAGCCTATATGAGGAACAGGATAATCCTTCGGTTAAGTTCACACACAACTGCGAATACCGCTTCTTTCAGCGCCCCGACGAAGCCATTCACCGTGGTTATGACAAACAAGCTGAGGCGGATCTCTCAACAGCAGGAACATTTATCTCGAACTTTCAGCCTTTAAATATTGACGATGCTGAAAGCATTGTGGAAGATGCCATCGACTTCGACAGGTTTACCCCACCTATGAAACAGCTGATTTCGGAGTTTATAGAAAACCGCGACTTTACATACTTTGTCTCCTCATCGCACCCACGTATATGGGAGGGAAAACCCTCTAAAAATATGCGATACCTTCAAAACCGTCCCGATTTGGTAAAACACCGCGACAAGTACATTGCCGAAATTGGAACCAGGCTTTATCGAAAAATACCGCTCGACAAACCAGTGCACACACCAGTTAATGCCGTATTATCGGGCCGAAGAAACAATCCACCCGAACCAGGCGTAAGACCTCTGGCCGTTTTTAATCCGATTCATTTTCAGGAACTTCCCGAATTGTTCATGGATTACGTATGTAGCTTAACAGGGAAATCTCCCTCCACCACCGGTGCCGGCTCAGAGGGTGCACTCACAAAAGGTCCGTTCAATGCACTTTGTCCGGTTACCGATCTCAACAATTCATTGGTTTCATTTATTCTCACCGGTTACAATGGCTTTACAACAGCAGCTGGATGCGTAGGCCCCAAATACAGAGTAGACCACGACATCAGCCTTCTTGTACCAGAGCTTTGGAGCCGCTTGAAATGGGATGAAACTCGCCCAGAATTCATGATCGAACAAGGATTCATGGAGAAATTGGAAGATTTTGACCATAACGGGGAAAAAATTCTCGCATCAAGATTAGGCTACCGTATTACACAGCGGTTTGCAAGAACTTTTCTGGGAAGGGTTTTCGAAAATCCCGATGCCGTATTTAACCTCGAAATGCTCAAACCTGAAGTACAAGACCTTGAAGTTTTTGTGGATGGGATCAGAAACATCGTTGAGGCACAGCAATGGGTTGCCGAGATGTATTTCCTCGACGGCAGCATACAAGGAGCCATTCCACCTCTAAAGGCCATTTTGCATATAATGGCCTATGGCCATTATGAAGGCAAAACAATCGACTCCCCCGAGGTGCGTAATATGTTCCGTCGCGACCTTATGCTGCAGTCGGATTGGTACAAAGCACGTTTGTTAAACAAACAGCAGAGCGACATCAGTAGATTGCAAAAACAGATACAATATATGAGGGAGTATATCGACAAGTGGAAAAACAAGAACAACACCTCGGACATCCTCGAGAAGATTCAAGAGGCTGAGAATGAGCTTAAATTCTTTAAATCGGCGGAATATCTAAAATCACTCGAAGGCTTTATCGGACTTGATACTTTTGTGAGATCCTAATCCCTCCTGCAGTGTGCAGAGATAAGGGCTGTTGCAGAGTAAGACTGTAACAGCCTTTTTTTTTAAATTTTTACTATTTTAGATCCACTGTTAATCACACAAAACCCAAACAACTATGACACCATCATCTGAAAGGATATGTCGTGAATGTGGCGACATACTCCGGGGCAGGTCCGATCAGAAATTCTGCAACGACCAATGCCGCAATACTTTTAACAACCGTTTATTAAGAGACGCATCGGGTATTATCCGCCAGGTAAACCGCACCCTCCGAAGGAATCAGGTGATTCTTTCAGGTTTAAATCCTGCCGGAAAAACAACGGTAATGCAGTCGGAATTATCGCATCAGGGCTTTAATTTTAACTACTTTACCAACATCTATACCACGCGGAATGGACGAATTTATTACTTCTGCTACGACAAAGGCTATGCACTGGTAGAATCAGGGAAGGCACTGTTGGTGGACAAACAGGGTTACGTCGACTGATTTCCGGAGTAATGAGTTAATAAAAGAAAAGATAGGCTAGCAATATGGATGCAATGATGCCGGTAAAATCGGCGATCAAACCACAAACTACAGCATATCGGGTATTCTTTACGCCAACCGCGCCAAAGTAAACAGCCAGAATATAGAATGTGGTATCGGTGGCCCCCTGAACCGTTGAGGCTACCCGACCAGCAAATGAGTCGGCTCCATAGGTAGTCATTGCATCCACCATCATACCCCGAGCTCCGCTACCACTAAGAGGTTTCATAAGCGCGGTAGGTAGTGCCGGAATAAAATCGGTATTGATGCCGGCCTGCTGTAACGCCCAGGAAAAACCTGAAATAATCCAATCCATCGCACCAGAGGCGCGAAAAACACCTATGGCCACCAAAATAGCGACCAGATATGGTATTATTTTTATGGCCGTGGAGAAACCCTCTTTGGCTCCTTCGATAAAGCTTTCGTAGACGTTTACTTTTCGAAGAAACGCCATGGTAAAAAAGCCAGCAATAACGGAAAAGAGAATAACATTGCTGGCAACCGTTGATATGGTCGTAATTTGTTCGCGTGGCAAGGTCGAAAAATACCATATGATGGCAGCGATTACTGCCGTTAATCCTCCCAAGTAGCTGAGAATTACCCTGTCGAAAAGGTTAATTTTTTGGTAAATAGATACGGAAATCAAACCTGCCATGGTTGAAAAATAGGTTGCCAGTAGGATTGGCAAAAAAATATCCGAGGGATTGGCAGCCCCCAGCTGTGCACGGTACACCATAATGCTGATGGGAAGAATGGTGAGTCCGGAAGTGTTTAAAACCAGAAACATGATTTGAGGATCGCTTGCTACCTCTTTGTTGGGATTGGTTTCCTGCATCTCCTTCATTGCTTTCAACCCAACCGGAGTAGCCGCATTGTCGAGATTAAGCATATTGGCAGCAATGTTGAGCATCACCGGTCCGTAAGCAGGGTGGTCTTTCCCCAGTTTTGGAAAAAGCTTGTTGAAGAAGGGGCCGATTGCCCTTGAAAAGAGTTGCACCACACCACCCGACTCTCCCACTTTCATAATACCCATCCACAGGGTAAGCACACCGGTAAGTCCTAGGGAGATTTCAAAGCCAGTTTTGGCCATATCGAAAGTAGCACCCACCATGGCAGGAAATACTTCCGCATCGCCCGTGAAGAGAAGGCGGGCTAGGCCGATAACAAAAGCCGACAGGAAAAAGAAAACAAATATGTAGTTAAGTGCCATGTGGAATTTTTACAAAACTGCAATTTTCAATCCGATTATCCATCGGAAAGATACGCTATTTTTTAGTTGCCGAGGTCAAAAATACCCTATGCACATAAAGGTTCTCAACCCAAATCGGTAGCAAAAAGGGACTACCGCAGCTTGCCTTGGGGTCGGTTAAGATTTGCTTCGCAGTTGGGCGTCAGATAGGATATCAGCAAAAAAAGAGGTTGATTTTAATCACAACAATTCAGGGGAATTCGAAACTGTTTGGAGTTCGATAGCCACCGCAAAAAGCTTATCTTTGCCTAACCAAAACCAAATGGTATCACTATGAAAAACTATTCCACCCTATTGGGAATTCTGCTATTTGCTTTCGCATCATGCTCAGAAAGAAAAGAACCCGATACCTCTTTGCTGAAGTATGTAGATATAACCATAGGAACCATCAAGTCCAACACGCTTGCTGCACGTCAGGCACCCCCGCAAAATGATGGTTATGCGCAAACCATTCCAGCAATTACCGCACCTTTTGGAATGACACAGTGGACTCCGGCCAATCGGATGACAGAGGAGAACTGTCAGGTGCCCTACTTTGGAGATCACGATCTGGTTTATGGTTTCAGGGCTTCGCACTGGACCAATGGCTCCTGTGCTCAAGATTATGGCAGTTTTACCTTTATGCCGGTGGCAGGTTACTTCGACCACCGACCAGTTTTGCGGGCTGCCAAGCTAATTTATGAAGCAGAAGTAACCACCCCAGCCTACGGACTATATCACCTCCCCGAATTTATGGTAATAGCCGAAGCAACGGCAACCCAAAGATGTGGTTTCTTCAGATTCTCATATGCCGACCCCACCAACGCAGGCTTGGTTTTCGATATCAACAGCGACGAAGGTTTGGGGTACTTCAAGATTGATCCAGAACGCCGTGAGATCATTGCTGCGAATCCAGTTCATAAGATTTTTGCAGGCAGTGGAGAGGCAGCTGGTTTCAGTGGATATCTGGTGATGCAATTCGACACGGACTTTAAAGAATTTGGCACCTACAGCGATTCCGAGATCAATTCCATGCGTTCAGAAATCTCAGATATGCCCCGTATGGGTGGTTTTGTACTTTTTGATGCGTCGGAAGAAAAAATTGTAAACGTTAAAATTGGCACATCCTTTACCAGTATTGAGAAAGCAAGAGAGAACCTCGAAGCAGAAATCCCCGACTGGGATATTCAACGCGTAAAAGCGGAACTGGAACAGGAATGGGAGTCTCTTCTGGGTACTATTAAGGTTGACAGTCAGAGCGAGGAGCACAAGATCACCTTCTACTCGGCGCTCTACCGAAGCTTACTTCACCCCAGATTGTACAGCGATGCCGATGGAACCTACCTCGGTTTTGGCGAAGATAAACAAGTATACAAAGCCGAAGGTTTCGATTATTACTGCGACTTTTACGCATACGATACCTTCAGGGCGCAAATGCCTTTACTCAGCCTAGTAGCCCCAAAAGCCTATCAGGATATGATCACCTCTCTGATTAAAAAGGCAGAACAAGGAGGCTGGTTGCCTTCCCACCCAATGTGGAACAGCTACACTGCAGCCTTTTTAGGCGATCCTACCATCGCCATTATAGGAGATGCCTTTATGAAAGGCTTTCCGGTAGATATGGAAACTGCTTGGCCTTTTCTGCGCCAGCATGCGTTCGAAACACCAGACTCTCACAGCGACTATGTTAAAGGGAAAGGGAGAAGAGCCTTACAGACCTATTTGCAACTTGGGTACCTGCCGCTCGAAGAAGAGATCTGGGAAGCGCCTGAACGGCACCAGCAGGTAGCAAGAACCCTCGAATATGCCTACAGTGATTGGGTTCTTTCGCGGATTGCCGGAAAATTGGGCCATACTTACGAAGAAACCGTATTGGCCGAAAGGGCTCTTAATTATGCCAATGTTTTTGATTACGAAAGAGGCTGGGTAAACGGACGCTATGCCGATGGCAGTTTCAACAACGATTTTAATGCTTCGCGTAAAATGTCGTGGCTGGGCGATGCCACACCAGCACAATATACCTGGTCGGTTCTGCACGATTTGGAAGGACTCATGGAACTAATGGACGGGAAATCCGCTTTTATAGACAAACTACTACCCATAATTGAAAATCGGCAATTCTGGCATGGCAATAGTGCAAATCAGCACCTACCCTATCTGTTTAACTATGTCGACCGGTGGGATTTAACCCAAAAATCAGTAAAATATGTGCTTTCAAGCTTTTATTCAGCATCAAAAGATGGATTAACGGATAAGGACAAAGCAGGTCAGCTATCGGCCTGGTATGTGTTCTCGGCAATCGGCTTCTATCCGGTTACACCGGGTGCAAATGAGTATCAACTATCATCGCCCATTTTTGATAAAGTAACCTTGCAACTCGACAAAAACTATTATCCCGGAGCTGTTTTCAGCATCAGTGCTCCCCAAAGTGATGCCCTAACGGTTTTTGAAACGGTACAACTTAATGGGAAACAGCACGGATTTTCACTGCGCCACGAAGATTTGCAAAATGGCGGAAATCTAGTGTTTGCAAAATAGTCGCCGGACTTGATAGGCCTGCTAAGCAATTAAAAGTCCATTGGCAACCAATGTCATGATGTTGGTAGACTTTTACAATGAGGGGTTTTCCAAAATTCTTATTATGAATGAAGCAGGGGTTTTCACATAGTTGTTCTGTTTAGGTAAGACGAACGTTATGTCAATAGGCATGCACCCCTGCATTGACCTTCTCGATGGATTTTAAAATAGGAGGGCATTTGATAGCATAGATAACGAATGCCCCATGCAAAAAGCAAGGATTAGCGCATAAAACACCCCTCTTGCCAACTATCAGTATAAACAAATGCAGTGGATAGACCACTCCGAAAATTGGACGTTCGATTATTCATTTAAGAGTCTAATCATTAACAATAAAAATAAAAACACAAACATCAAACCACATCCCTGCCGAATCGTGGTAGGAGGTTGGTCGTTTAAATATCCCATTGAGGATAGAATCGATAACAGGGTAGATGAGTTGTTTGAAAAAAAATAGGGGCATTGCTGCCCCTATTTTCAAAATGAATTGTTAAAAGTTTAGTAACCTGGATTCTGTTCGATAACTCCGGGTTGCAGATTGATTTGGTTTTGCGGAATAGGTTGATATTTATCTCTTTCCGTGAAAGTAGCCAAATTGGGAGATCCCATAAAGGTCCTCAGGCGAAGGTCGGCCTGAGCAAAAGAATTCAATGTGGCAGCCATATTGACGCGCATACCTGCGGGAAGTTTATCCCAGCGACGCAGGTCGAAGAAACGCATACCTTCGGTAGCAAATTCTAGACGAATTTCCCACTGAACAGCACGCATAGCCTGCGATTGATTGGCAAATGCAGGATAGAGTCCAATTTTGTAGTTGGCAGCAGGCTGAGTCCAGTCGACTGAACCTTCGGGACCCCAAGGATATACAGCTGGGGGTAGTTGATTGATGAGCACTTTACCCATAACCACTTCTTCACCAGCTCTTTCACGAATCATATTCACCAGTTCACGGGCACGGCCAAGATCATTTTCGAACGCAGCAACCTCAGCTCTCCAAAGCAGGATATGTCCATACCTTAAATAGCGGTAGTTGTTGGCGTTGATACCTGTTTGCCAGCCTGTAGTGGTAGACAAAGTATACCGCTGCGATTTGTAGAAGAAAGGTTTCAGTACCGGCATATAAGGACCACCATTGCTCTGATCGCGAATCCAGTCGCGGCCACGCATGATACCCCAATCCAGATAAGGAATACCTCTACGGCCAACGGTCCAGTCAAGACGTGGATCAACAAGCTCGTCAGAAGGAACAAAAACAGCATCAGAGGCAATACCCTGATCGTTTTTGAAATCGGTATTGTTAAAAGTATCGAAGAGTGGCAAACCATTGGCATCCACTTTAAAAGCGTTCACCAGGTTCTGCGATGGCTGATGGAAACCACAGCACATACCAATATCAGATCCATGTGGCCAGTTCAAACCGATACCCATCTCACCATTCAGCGATTCGTTGATGTCGTTAACAGCTGACTGGATTTCGAAGATCGACTCGCGGTTGTTGTTGTGTACAATGCGGTAGTTATCGAAGAAATTGGGCATCAGACTGTATTTTCCACTGTTGATGATTCCATCGAGCAATGGTTTTGCTTCGGCATATTTCAGTTCCTGAAGGTATGCACGGGCAGCAAGTGCCATAGCAGCATACTTGGTAGGACGACCAACATTCGCCTGACTTTCAGGAAGGTTGTTGATCGCGAAGGTAAGGTCCTGAATGATGTGCGCAAGAACAGCACCGGCGGGATTCACATTAGAAACCTCTACGGCTGTTGCCATGTTCTCCTGGGTAATGATCGGAATCCGGTCGCCAAATACCAACCAAGCTTCGAAGTTGAAAAGAGCCCTTAGGAAACGTGCTTCAGCACGGTATCTGTCGGCATTGGCAAGATTTTCGGTTTTATCAATTACATTGAGTACAATATTGGCACGGTTAACCCCCATACCAATGTTCAGACGCCACTTTTCTGCTGGATAGTTGTTGGTGGTAGGAACCTCCCAACGCTCAATCTCATTAACAGGAATCTGGTCGCCAATCTCTGATCCCTTATAGGCATCATCGGAGGCTGCTGAACCATAGGTCCAGTTTTGAATGGAAGCTCCCCATGATACGGTCCACAGCGCACTGCCGCTTACCATACCATATGTTCCGATCAACAGGGCATTCACACCTTTCTCGGTATAGAATACATTTTCAGATGTTGAGCCCAGGGGTTGCTTATCCAGGAAATCTTCGGAACATGAAAACGCTATGGCCAGAACCAACATCATGGCCATTATCTTTGATAGTCTTTTCATATTGTTCATATATTTTTTTGTTAACTATTTGAATCAATTATAAGCCCAATACCAAACCAAACATATACTGGCGTGGGGTTGGCCAAGCACCTTGGTCGAGACCCATATTGGTACCACCCTGGTTGAGTTCCGGATCAAGTCCGCTGTAACCGGTAAGGGTGAACAGGTTGGTAACCTGACCATAGAGGCGTAGGCTCCTAATCTGTGCCCTGTCGAGTACGCTTTTGGGGACAGTATAACCTAAGCGCAGCGTTTTCATTCTCAGGAACGAAGCGTCTTCAATAAAATGGGAAGAAGGTTGCTGTGAACCACCGGCTCCATCTAACATAGGCAATGTGGCGTTGGCGTTGCTTGCAAGATAGGGGCTTCCCCAGCTTTCGTACAATGCACGTTTGCTCAATCCACCGTTGAACATACCGAAGTCAATCCAGCGGTTTACAAAGTTGATCATATCGTTGCCATAACTGCCATAGAAGAACATGTTGAGGTCGAAGTTTCCATAACCCAAGTCAACATTCAAACCACCTGTAAAATCAGGGTGAGGACTTCCAATATAGGTCATGTCGGCGGGTGTAATAACACCATCGCCATTGATATCGCGGTACTTGAAGTGTCCGGCAGCATTATAGTTACCAAAAGCAGGATGGGCAGCAGCTTCTGCAGCCGTCGCGAAAATGCCATCCACAATATATCCGTAGAATTCGGGGAAGGATGTTCCAACACCAGCCCTTGAGTAGTTAACCTGACGCAGGTTTCCGGTAATGATTTCTTCCTCAACTGCTTCAGAGAGTTTCAAAATCTCGTTCACATAACGCGAAACGGTGGCACTAACATTGTATCTCAGCTGATTGTTGAATGCAGTGTTGTTATAGCCAATTTCGAAATCGAATCCAGTGTTTTTCATTTCACCAATGTTGATGAAAGGAGGCGTGGCAAGACCCATTACTTCAGGTACCCTAAGGCGGTAAAGCATATCGCTGGTATTGCGCTGCCAAACATCGACCGAGAAGTTAAGTTTGCGATCGAACAACATTACATCCACACCGCCGTTGAGCGTTTTGGTGGTTTCCCAAGTTACGTTTTCGTTGCCTTTGGTATTGGGCTGGAAACCAGCAACTGCACTGGTGTTTGATCCGGTAATAGGATATGCTGCCATATAGTTGTTGGTGGAGAAAGTTGAGAACATGTTGTATTCTCCAATGCGGTCGTTACCCGACATACCCCAACCCACGCGGAATTTAAGAGCATCGAGCCAGCTGCGGGTATTCGACATGAAGTTTTCTTCAGAAACAGACCAAGCGGCAGAAACTGCAGGGAAAGTTGCATAACGGTTTTCCCCACTAAATCTTGAAGAACCATCGCGACGGGCAGTTGCCTCAAGGTAGTATTTACCCATTACGTCGTAGTTTACACGACCAAATACGGAGAATACCGACCATTCGGAACCTGACCCTGCATTGGTTTGGTTGAGCTCGCCTGAAGAAAGCTGCATATACTTTGGTGAATTAGAAAAGTACTGCCGGCGGGCAGCTTCCATCCACTGGTATTTGTTTTCGATGGCTTCTGTACCGAGGATTACATTGAGTTTGTGCACATCGGCAAATGTGGTGTTGTAGTTAACGGTATTGGTCCAGTTCCACTGAATGGAGTAGTTAGACGATACGTTTACACCATCAACCAACTGTGGCTCAGAGAATTCATAGTTGGCAAGACTTAATGACTTACCATTCCACTGTCCTACGTTGTAACCCAATAAACTCCTGAAAGTAAGTCCTTTTGTAGGATAAACCTCAGCAAAAACGTTGCCTATAATCCTTAAGTATTTCCCGTTGTTGTCTTTTGCACGATAGAGCTGTGCAACTGGGTTGGCAGAGTTACCCATGGCAGGAGCTTTTGAACCAGCAAAATTACCCTGAATATCGTAAACGGGAATAATGGGTTGTGAACGGTATGCCTGAGAAATTACAGTACCCTCGCTGTTGTCGCCAAGGTTACCATATTCATCGATATAGGCTACCTGAAGCGATTCTCCGGCTTTGAACCAGTCGTTCAATTTGGCTTCCGAATTGAGACGGAAGGAGAACCTTTCAAATTTGGTGTGTTTAAGGATACCCTCTTCACTCAAATAGTTACCAGACATTGCAAAGGTATGATTCTCTCCACCACCCGAAATAGATAGGTCGTAATCTTGAACCAAACCATTCTGATAGATCTCATCGTACCAATTGGTTCCCTGCTTGTTGGCTTTAAAAATCACATAACTTGGATAGTTATACAACGCAGGATTTACACCAGCGGCACCCTCTTTGGCTCCAGCTGGCAAAATGTAGTCTGGCACCACCGGATTGGCACCACTTCCATACTGCGGGTGAGAATAGTTAACCCCGGGGGTAAGTCCGAGATTGCGTGCTTGCAACCACATTGCTTCGCCATACTCAGCAGTGTTCAGCAGGTCGTACTGATTGATACCCTGGGTAATACCGGTACGGGCAGTAAAGGTAAATGATGGCTTCTGGTTGGCCTTTCCACGTTTGGTGGTAATGATTACAACACCGTTTGCACCTCTGGTACCATAAATGGCAGCAGATGAAGCATCTTTAAGAATCGAAATGGATTCGATGTCGTTCGGACTGATGTTGTTACCTGGACCTGCAGGTACGCCGTCAATAATGTACAAGGGGTTGTTGTCGTTAATGGTTCCCAAACCACGGATACGAATGGTAGCGTCACCACCCGGACGATTGGCAGAGGTAATGGTAACACCCGAAACCTGACCCTGAATACGCGACATAACGCTGGGTTCGGTTGAGATGGTCATCTGCTCCTGAGAAACCGTAGAAATGGCACCGGTGAGTTCTTCTCTCATACGTGTACCATAACCTACAACTACTACCTCCCCAACACCGATTACATCGGCCTGGAGGGTAACATTAATAGTGGTTCTGTTTGCAATTTCAAGGTTTTGCGAAACCATCCCGATGTAAGAAAACACCAGAACGTTTGCAGACACAGGAACAGCCAACTGATAGTCGCCATCCAGATTCGTTACAGTACCAACAGTTGTTCCCTGAACCACAACGGTTACCCCCGGAATAGGCATTCCTGCCTAATCGGATACTTTTCCGCTAATGGTTCGCTGCTGTGCGTACGAACCCAGAGAAAACGCCATAAAAATGGCCGTCAAGAAAAAAGCTGCAAGATGCTTGCACCTTTTAAACCTTAGTTTTTCCATAGATCTAATTTTTGTAAGTAATTAATGGTAGTT
>CAYGIQ010000038.1:0-6536 GCA_964349885.1 uncultured Prolixibacteraceae bacterium
GCCAAAGGAGCTGTAACCCTCGACGACATTAAAGAGGAGACAGGCGCTGGTGCCAGTTGTGGCAAATGCCACCTTCCCATTCGCAATCTGCTCTTAGAACATACCCGCGATTCTGGATTGCCAGCCTCAGATTAACCCAATTTTGCCATCTTAATCACGAATAGAAGCGTTTTATGGCGCTGCGGTTGACTTGATTGGATATATTCCGGGCCTCGGGACTATAAAGGAATTCCAATTCTGCTGCAAAGTAATCGGTAATTTTTCCCCGTACCATCTTCATGGTAGAGTTCAGCAGTCCGTTCTCTTCGTTAAAACTTTCAGGTAAAATGGCGATTGCCGCAGGCAACCATCTATCGGGAAACATCCCCTCGAATTTTCCGCCTTTTTTGTAGGCATTGAATTCCGCATTTAGCATTGCCAGTGCAGCCTCAATGGCCGGTTCGGTGCCAGGTTTCATCCCCATTTTATCCAACTCTCGGTTCACAGCCGGCATATTGGGTACTACCAACGCTACCGTGTAGGGGTTTTGGTTGTTGTAGAGCATGGCTTGATCAATCAGAGGCGACTGGTCAACCATGGCCTCTTCGATTCCCTCCGGACTGTATTTTTCTCCATCGCTGGAAATCAGCAGTCTTTTAAAGCGCCCCAAAACGTAGAGAAACCCATCGGCATCAAGATATCCCATATCGCCGGTATACAACCAGCCTTCTCGAATGGTTTCGGCAGTCGCTTCGGGGTTTTTCCAATACCCCAACATTACGTTTTCACCCTTAACGCAGATTTCTCCTTTCTCTCCAAGGGGCAGCAGCTGGTCGTTTTCATCCACAATTTTTATATCGAGGTACTTTACCAGTCGGCCCGATGAACCAAATTTAATAGCATCAAGTGTGTTGGTCGATATTACCGGAGATGCTTCCGAAAGTCCGTATCCCTGACACATGGGCATTCCTATGGCAAAAAAGAAGCGCTGTAGCTCAATATCGAGTAGGGCACCCCCGCCAATAAAAAAACGCATTTCACCACCAAATCCCTCCCGTATCTTGCTGAACAGAATTTTATCGAACAGCATTACCAGTGGTTTTAACAGCGCTTTTGTACCCTTGCCACGGTCCCAGCCAATTCCGTTGTAGCCATAGGCAACTTTTAGGGCAAAGTTAAACAGCTTTTCTGCGGTGCTGCCCTTGGCCCTGATGCCACTTTCGATGTTTTTACGAAAATTTTTGGCCAGAGCAGGCACACTCATCATAACATACGGTTTTATCTCCTTTATGTTTTTGGGGACGTTTTTAAGGGTTTCGAGCAGGGTTTTACCCTGTTCGACCGAGGCCACCGAAGCCCCGTTGTACATAAAACAGTAGAGGCACGCTGTATGGGCAAAAGAGTGGTCCCAGGGCAGCAGCGCCAGTGTACGCCAGGTATGATCAATGGTAAGCATGGTGTTGCCCTGGATGGTATTGGAGGCATAATTGAGATGACTCAGCATAATGCCCTTTGGATTGGCCGTTGTTCCAGAAGTGTAGCTGATGTTTGCCAGATCGTTGGGCTGAATATTTTTCCAGATTTGATGGAGTTGTTCAGGATTTTCAGCCAGTACATCATCTCCCAACTTTTTAACCGAATCAAGATCGGTATCTCCTACTGAAGGTTGCTTTTTGCCGTCGAGATAAATTACGGTGTGTACTTCGGGTATCGATTGTCTGATTTCTTCAACTTTTCCGGCCTGTCCCTCAGATACGATGACGATACTGGCTCCCGAATGGTTCAGTCTGAAGCCAAGTTCAGTGGCTGCATCCAGTTTAACCGACAAAGGCACATTGATTCCTCCGGCATATAAGACACCCAATTCAGAAATAATCCAGTCGTTTCGACCTTCGGAAATCAGACCAACCCGGTCTCCTTTTTTTAGTCCCAGTTTGATCAACCCTGCGGCCAATCGCAGAACCTCTTTGTGGGTTTCGGCATAGGTAATTCCAGAATACTCCGGACCGCGTTTTTGCCACAAATAGATTTTGTCGCCAAATTTTTCAACACTGGTTTCAAAAAGTTCGATTATGGTTCTCATAAGTGCCTATGGTAAAGTTTTGTTTAGCCCTTTTTCAATGGATTTCAATTCTCTCGTTCCGGTAATTGTTGGTCAAGGCTCATAGTGCTACCGGGTATTCAAAATTATAAAAATTATGATACCGAATCTGTCGGCAATAGCCCCAAAATGGTTAAATTGCAATCTCAACGAACCTAAACCAAATTGATGAAGCCCACCATCTTACGGGTTGATAGTGCATCAGCGGTACCCAAATACCGCCAGGTAATCGACGCCATCACCGATGCTATAGAGCGCAATCGACTCAAGGTAGGCGATAAGCTACCTTCTATAACCGAGTTGTGCAACAACAACCGTATTGGCCGCGATACGGTATTGCTGGCATTGAATTATTTAAAGTCGAAGGGAATTATCACCAGTCACCAGGGCAAAGGCTATTTTATCAGCAGTGTTGAAGTGAAATGCGAGGAGCGCATAATGATTATCTTTAACGAAATCAGCAACCACACGCATTCTCTATTTCATGCGCTGATTGGTGCTCTTGATTCGCGGATGTTGTTCGATGTCTGCTTTTACAACAACGACCGCCAGCGGTTGACTAAAATCATTGGCAACAATTCGGGCAAGTATTCTACCTATATCTTGGTTGCAGAGGCCTCCGACGATTGTCAGGCATTGATTAGCAACCTGCCAGATCGCAAAATTGTGCTTTTCGATCGTCCGGGCAATGGTGCTATGCAGAATGGAATGCTATTCCACGACCATGCTGCCGATATCGAAGAGATATTGCACCAACTAAAAGATCGGTTAAGTAAATACCGGCGGCTGGTTTTTTTACACCAGTCGGAGGCCGAACCTTATGGTCGGGTTGCAGGTTTTAAGCGATACTGTGAGAAGGAGGCTATTGATTTTAAAATATTTGGACCCAATGAAACCTACAAACCCGAACTAATGGAACTCTATTTCGTTTCGGGCGACAGCAATCTTGCTGGTTTGGTGCGTACTGCGCGAAGTAGATTTTTCGATATTGGAAAAAATTTCGGAATTGTTTCGTTCGACGAAACAGTACTAAAAGAGGTTATTTTGGGCGGCCTGACCACCATTGATACCGACTACGAAAAATTGGGATCGAAGATGGCCGATTGCGTTATCAAGATGCACAAAGGATCGTATAGGGTTCGCCCCGTGGTTAAGCTTCGGAATTCTTTGTAAAATTGGATGTATTTTCGCAGTGGTCAGCCTAATGTAAAGAAAACACGATGTACGATATAATTGGCGATGTTCATGGACACGCCACCCTGTTAAAGAAGTTGCTCAAAACCCTCGGGTATGTTAAGGGTGATAAGGGCTATGGTCATCCACTACGCAAGGCCGTTTTTGTGGGTGACTTTCTCAATCGAGGTCCCGAGATCCGTCAAACCATCCACCTAATCCGCGAAATGGTTGATGCGGGTGCAGCCTATGCGGTGTTAGGCAACCATGAAATCAACAACATTCTTTACTATCTAAAGGACGAAAAGCGCATTCCACTGCTTAAAAAACGCGGTAAACGCTATTTTTCGGTAACCGAAACCATTCAGGAGTTTGCTGCATTTCCCGACGAATGGAAAGCCTATCGGAGGTGGCTGCGAAGACTTCCCTTATTTCTCGAACTGGATGGTATACGGGTTGCCCATGCCTATTGGAGCAACCACCATATTGAACTCATTCGGGCATCGGTGGCTCCGGGTAAGATTCCACGGTCGGTCTTCAGAAATCTGATTTTGGAACCCTCGTCTCCGCAGGCACAGGCGATATTGCAGACCACGCGGGGAGTCCATTTGGTGCTGCCGAAAGATTTGAGGGTACTCGATAACAAGGGCAGGGTACACCGGTTTTTTCGCATCAAATGGTGGGAGTTGCCTGCAGGTCAAACCTTCGGTGAATATTCTTACGAAAGCAAATTTGAACTGCCGGCATACACCATCCCTCCCGAGATCTATCCGGAATATGAGCTCTATCCCTCCGAAGATCCTCCGTTGTTTTTCGGGCATTACTGTCGTGGCGAGGGGCCCCAAATTGTGGGCAACAATCTTTGTTGTGTCGATTCGTGCGTTAATGTGAGCAGAAGCCTCGCTGCTTACCGCTGGAATGGAGAGCGTACACTGAGTGCTGATAACATTTTGGTGGTAAAAGGGTAGCAAAAAAAAAACAGCAGTGGATTGCTGCTGTATGCGGTGCGGACGGGACTCGAACCCGCGACCCTCGGCGTGACAGGCCGATATTCTAACCAACTGAACTACCGCACCAATACATAAAGAACCTGCTTTTAGAACGAATTCAAAAGCGTTGCAAATATAAGTTTTCTTTTGCTTTCTGCAACAGATGGCTTAAAAAAACCTTAAGGATATTCAGTGGGTATAGGGGTAGCGCTACTTGAAGAAACTGAAATTAACACTGCCGTAGGAGCGGATTTCGGTCAACCTTGGATGTTTGGCAAAGCTCTGGTGTTTGCCATGTTCCAATATAAAAACACCCCCGGGCGATAAAATACTGGAAGTAAGTACCTTTTCAGCCACCTCGTCGAATCGTTTCATGTCGAAGGGCGGATCGGCAAAAATGAGCGAAAATTGCTGATTCGATTTTTCCATGAAACGGAATGCATCTTCCCGTAAAACCGAAAAATTTTGCAATTGAAGCAATTCTTTGTTAGAAGATATATAGCGGTAGTGTCTAAAATTCTGTTCCACTGCCGTAACCCATCGGCAGCCCCGGCTGATCAGTTCATAGCTGATGCTTCCGGTGCCTGAAAACAAATCGAGTGCATCGGTGGTTTCCCAATCGATGTGGTTTTCGAGAATGTTAAAAAGGTTCTCTTTGGCAAAGTCTGTCGTAGGACGCGCTTTAAAGCTTTTCCCAGGGGTAAAAATACGTCCCTTGAACTCACCTCCAACAATTCTCATAGCCGCTAATTTTAGTTCCAAACCATCATTTCGGCTATTTCGGAAGGTATTGTCGCAGGCAGTTGCTCGGGTAGCAACTTTGGTCCCCGGTCGATACGTCCGACGTAGCGCGCTATCTGTCGCCATTCTGCATCAGAGAGGTGCAGGTGTCCGGTGTAGGAGAGGAGTGGCTTGTCGCATCCGGCAGCCTGCAGGGCCGAAAGCAGAAAATATATTAGCTCCGAACCATTGTGGCAGTCGTAGACATTCAGAAGTTCAATTTTTTGATTTCGGTAAATTCGCACAAAAAAGCAGTTGGAGTGGAAATGGCACCTTACCACATCGCTGTTTTCAAGTTCCTTTACATCGTGGGCCACCAGCTGTTCCAAAAGGTGAACCCACTCAATGTTCTGAAAATGGGTATGGAGCACCTCGTCGATATCTTTCGGTACAGAAAACAAAAGGGTATAGTCGGTGGCAAGGGGGTTCTGCACCACGCGCTCCCGACCGTTTGTTCTGGCATCTGAAAACCACTTGCCAATGGATTCGTTGTTGGGTGGGAAACTTGGGAGCACTTCCAAAACAGGGGTGGCGATCAACGCTTCAACACGCTCGTATTCAAGACCCGAAAGCTGCTGGGTAGTTAAATAGGCGTCGAGTTTACGCATGACCATTCTGAGGTTACTGAGCGTTCCCGAAGCAAGATGCAACAGTCGGATGCTTTCCCCTTCCCGAATTAAAACAACAAATCCATCCAGACTAATCTGAATGGATAGTTGGTATTTTTTTGCTTCAGGAAGATTCAGAAGCTCATCCCGAAAAGTATATTCCTGCATGGATTGTTATTCCCAGTTTCCGGCGTTGTTGTTGGTTTCGGTAAGCGATCCCACTTTTAACCCGGGATAGCGGTTTTGCACCCTGCGTTGGTCGTTCAGATTGATGACCAATTGTCGGTCCAGTTCGCGAAGCAACACATTGTTGTGTACCCTGGCCTCAAATACCGGTACACTGATACCAGAGCCTGTTACAATTAAATTGGCTCCGAGACTGAAGTATGCAAGGGTATCTGACAACGGTACAACTTTTAAATGCTCAGGATTAAAATTCTTGTCAAACAGTTCGTCAAGAACACTGGAGCGAATGGTATCGCGGATAATGAGACCAAGTTGCATTGCACGGCGCTCAGAAATTCCTTTTTCCACCATACTGTCGGTGAGGTTACCAATCTTGCGAACCGAACGGATGGAGTCGTATTTTACAAAGTGAATCAATGTGTCCCAGCTGCCTGTAAACCTGCCGTTAACATCTTTGTACGCAAGCTGTGCTTTGCGAATATCTTTCAGCCGTTCAATGGTAACGTTGTACCTTTCTGCCCTCAGTTTATCAAAGGCGATAGGCCGCTGAATGCTGTCGTAAATGTAATAGGTTAGTACAGCAGCTATAAGCAAAAGGCCAACTTGAAGAACTGTTCTCATATCTGTTTTTTTTGTAGGTTATTTTTAGCTTCGGGCAAAATTATAAAAAAAAATCATTTACTTTCCAACGCTTCCAGATATTTTAGGGAAATGCTGAAA
>CAYGIQ010000038.1:6546-18990 GCA_964349885.1 uncultured Prolixibacteraceae bacterium
TATATGAGCATTTAACATCGGGAATTGACTTCCAACTCACTGAAGGTCAAAAGGATCTTTTGCGGCTTTTTGCGGATTATCTGTTTGAGGGGCACGACGACCGAGTCTTTCTACTGAAGGGGTACGCCGGTACTGGAAAAACCACGATGATCAATCAACTGGTTCAAACATTCACAACATTCAAGCTTAATTCTGTCCTTTTGGCACCTACCGGACGGGCAGCAAAGGTGCTGGCTTCCTACACTGGTCGCAGTGCCTATACCATCCATAAAAAGATCTATCGACAGAAGGGCAGTTCCGATGGATCGGGCGTGTTTGTCCTCGACAAAAATCTTCACAAAAATGCCCTGTTCATCGTTGATGAATCTTCGATGATTTCGAACGATACTGCCGAAAGTGCAGTTTTCGGAACCGGCCGGTTGCTCGACGATCTGCTCGAATTTGTCTATTCCGGCAGTGGCTGTCGGCTAATGCTGGTTGGAGATACGGCACAGCTACCTCCGGTGGGTCTTGCTTTAAGTCCGGCTTTGGATGCAGTGGTAATCGATGCCTATGGTTTTGGTGTTGTTGAGATGGAACTTACCGACGTGGTTCGCCAGGAAGCTACTTCGGGCATATTGTTCAACGCAACGGCCCTGCGCAACCATATTGCATCGGGAGATTGCAGTCGGTTTTTTAATCTATCGGCCGACGGGTTTGCCGATGTTGAAAGGATCTCGGGGGGGGAGCTAATCGAGAAAATTTCGTGGTGTTACGATCGGTTCGGACAGCAGGAAACGCTTGTGCTTACGCGCTCCAACAAACGGGCTAACCTATACAATAAGGGCGTAAGGGAAACCATCCTCTTTCGGGAGTCAGAGATCGCCCGTGGCGACTTGCTGATGGTGGTTCGCAACAACTATTTTTGGTCGGAAGGCACCGACGAGCTTAGTTTTATTGCCAACGGAGATCTTGCAGAAATTGCACATATATACGGATTCGAGGAGCAGTATGGTTCCCGTTTTGCCAATGTTAGCCTTCGTTTTCCCGATTACAACGACATCGAAATCGATGCAAAAATTTTGCTTGATACCCTTCAAATTGAATCGGCAGCCCTGCCCTCAGATCGGGTTCAGAAGCTATTTTATGCGGTTGCTGAAGATTATGGCGAAATACGCAACAAACGGGAGCGTTGGAAGGCCATCCGAAAAGATCCTTTCTACAATGCACTGCAGGTGAAATTTGCCTATGCCATAACCTGTCACAAAGCTCAAGGGGGCCAATGGCCCGCAGTATTCATCGATTTGGGTTACATCACACCCGAAATGATCAACATCGAATTCTATCGATGGCTTTACACTGCATTTACTCGCTCAACCAGCATGCTGTATCTTGTCAATTTCGACAAGCGATTTTTTGAACCTGTGTAAAGTCTCAGCTTTTTTTTCGGTTTGGTGGAACTGGGTAGGTTTGGCCCTCCTCTGCAATGAGGGTATTGGGAAAAACAAAACGTGCTTCGCGTCCAAAATTGGAAACACTTTTGTAGCGGTTCGAGAAATGTCCAATAAGCAGCTGTTCAGCTTTAGCAAGCAACGCCATTTCTGCTGCCTGGCGGGCGGTGGAGTGGTAGGTTTTGGCAGCCCATTCGGCAAGATCCGACTGGAACGTGGCTTCGTGATAAAGCAGATTGACCCCCGAAATAAATTCCATAGCTTGAGGTTGCGGTAGGGTATCGGTGCAGAATGCGAAGGCACGTGGCTTTGTTCCCGGAGTGGTGAGCTGTTGGGTTGGATAAAATGTGCCGTCGGGAGCAGTGTACCCAAAGCCCTCCTTGATGGCTTTCCTTTCGGTTATGGGTATGTTTAGTTTTTCAATCTGCGATTTGATAAGCTTAGGCAATCCGGGGCGCTCCCTGAACAGAAAACCGCAAACAGGAATACTGTGCTGCAGCGGAAAGGAAAGGACCTCGGCATTGAGATCGCTGTATATGATTTCGCTGCGTTTAAAATTGAGGGGGTGAAACAAAATTTTGAACTGCAGCTCATGCTTGAGGTGGTCGAGCATAGGTTGCAGTAGATTTTTAAGTTCGCTGTGCGCGTATATGTGCAGATCGGAACCGATGGCAAGCAGGTTACGGGTCGAAATCAATCCAATTAAGCCATAAAAGTGATCGCCATGCAGATGCGAAATGAAAATGTGCTGAATTCGAGCAAAGCTGAATTTGTATCTTTTTAATCTGATTTGCGTTCCCTCGCCGCAATCGATCAAAAAAAACCGCTCATGCAGGTTTACTACATGAGCGGTTGGATATCTTGAAACAGTTGGAATCGCTGAGCTGGTGCCGAGTATGGTAACTTTAAAGGTCATTGTTACTGCCTTGCATAAGCAAAGAATCTTTCTTTTTAAGAAGTTCTTCGGCTTCTGCTACTGAACCCACTATAAGAAGTGGGTTGTGCAGGGTCGAATGCTTGATAAAGTCACTTACAGTGGGCGATACTCCGGCAAGAACCAAAGCGCCAATGGCATCGTTGCAGAGCCGGTTGGCCACCGTTAAGGTGCTGAGTCCTGAAGCATCACAGTACATGCAGTTTTTCATATCCAAAATAATATTCTTTACACCCTGGGCATTCAGCATAATAAATTCAGCCTTAAGCGATGGTGCAAGAGAACCGTCGATCCTTTCGGAGGTGATGGTTACCAGCGAATATTTAATTTTTTTGGTTATTTCGAACGCCATACCTACAAGTTAGCAAATAGAATCCAAATTTTCTATTCTACATCAATCTTTTTTCTCGTCGGCTTCCATCTGAGTCTTGAGAGCGGCCAATTCTGAAATATCACCTAAGGTGGTTTTTTCAACATTGTCGGTTACACTCTTCATGGCCTTACGGGTAGATTTGTTTTCAGATTTGCGCTTGCTGTTTTCGTCAGATCTTTTCTCATCTTCAAACACCCTTGAATGCGAGACGATGATGCGTTTGGTTGATTTGATGAATTCAATCACCTTGAATTCAAGTTTTTCTTCCAGTTTAACCTGACTGCCATCTTCCTTCACTAGGTGTTTGGGTGTGGCAAAACCTTCAACGCCATAAGGAAGTGCGATTACCGCGCCTTTGTCCATCAACTCAACTACGGTGCCTTCGTGCACGGAGTCGGGCATAAAGATGGTTTCAAAAACATCCCATGGGTTCTCTTCAAGCTGCTTATGACCCAGACTTAACCTACGGTTGTCTTTGTCGATGTCGAGCACAACCACTTCAATCTCTTCGCCAATTCCGGTGAATTCAGATGGGTGCTTGATTTTTTTGGTCCAGCTGAGGTCGCTGATGTGCACGAGGCCATCTACGCCCTCTTCGATTTCGACAAACACGCCAAAATTGGTGAAGTTACGCACGTTGGCTTTGTGGTTTGAACCCAAGCCGAAGCGTGTTTCGATGTTTTCCCATGGATCGCTTTTCAACTGTTTGATGCCAAGCGACATTTTGCGGTCTTCGCGGTCGAGGGTAAGTATTTGAGCTTCAATTTCGTCGCCTACTTTAAGGAAGTCTTGGGCACTGCGAAGGTGCTGGCTCCATGACATTTCCGATACGTGGATCAAGCCTTCGACGCCCGGTGCAATCTCAACAAACGCACCGTAATCGGCCAGTACAACAACCCTGCCTTTAACGGTGTCGGTCACTTTGAGGGCCTCGTCGAGTTTATCCCATGGATGTGGGTTAAGCTGCTTGAGACCAAGGGCGATGCGTTTTTTGTCGTCGTCGAAATCGAGAATAACTACGTTCAGTTTCTGGTCGAGCTCCACAATTTCGTTGGGATGTGAGATACGACCCCATGAAAGGTCTGTAATATGGATAAGCCCATCAACACCTCCAAGATCGATAAATACTCCGTAGGAGGTAATGTTTTTAACTGTCCCTTCGAGTACCTGTCCCTTCTCGAGTTTAGAGATAATCTCTTTCTTCTGAAGTTCGAGCTCAGCTTCGATCAGTGCTTTGTGCGATACTACCACATTGCGGAATTCATGGTTGATTTTAACCACTTTGAACTCCATGGTTTTTCCGACATAGATGTCGTAATCGCGAATCGGTTTGACATCGATCTGCGATCCGGGAAGGAACGCTTCGATACCGAGGGCATCGACGATCATACCACCTTTTGTGCGGCACTTGATGAAACCTTTGATAATTTCGTTGTTGTCGTGTGCCAGGTTGATTTTCTCCCATGAACGCATTGAACGCGCTTTTTTGTGAGAAAGGTTCATCTGACCCTTTTTGTCTTCGAGGCTTTCGATGTAGACATCCACTTTGTCGCCCACTTTCATCTCGGGGTTGTAGCGGAATTCGTTGAGGCTAACTACTCCATCGGATTTATAACCGATGTCAACCACAACTTCGCGTTTGTTCATCGAAATTACCGTTCCTTCGATAACTTCTTTTTCCTGAACGGTGTTGAGGGTGTCGTTGTAAAGGTCTTCCAACTCAACCCTGCGTTTTTTTGTGTAAAGATCGAGACCCTCATCCAAACTGTCCCAGTCGAATTCAGCGGGCACTTCAGCTACTGCTGGTGCATTTTCTGTTTCTGGTTTTGGGGTTTCAACCGGAGCGGCAACTTCTGCCACTTCGTTTGCCGGAGCTTCTTCAGCCACCTCAGCTACAGGATTCTCTACCTGTGCTGCTTCGTTTACCAACTCCTCCTGAGGAGTCACTTTTTCGTTTTCAGCGTTTGTCATGCAATGTTTTGTAAATTAATAAGTGAGACTTTATGTTCGTGATATAAATCGGGCGCAAAAGTAGTACATATACGCTGTAAATCAAAAATTTTCACCACTTTTTTGACTGTCGATTGGGATCATTGGGCTAATAAAAAGGCTGTTGCATATTTTGGAGCCTGTGATTTTTCTGAAAGGACGAGCTCTTCTCCTTTAAACGTGGTGTTTTGATGTACAAAATCCTGTAAATTTTTTGCAGGATTTTACTAATTTTGAGCTTTAGCAAACGATTGCATGTCGTTTTCCGTAGGGGAAGTTTCGATGTTGCCATCAGCAAACCTTATATGCTGGGGAGATTGCGTCTTCTGTGCATTTTAAGAATGGCTAAAACTCAGTTGTTCACAATGTTGCACAGATGGTATTTGCAAAATCGAAGCCTTACCGACGGTGGGTTGCACCTATGAAAAGCAGATCTCTATCTGCTCAATTAAAACGTAAAGATTTATGAAAGGAATAGTCTTGGCAGGTGGGGCCGGAACCCGCCTCTATCCGATAACTCGGAGCATATCCAAACAGATTATACCGGTGTACGATAAACCTATGATTTACTATCCTTTGTCGGTATTAATGCTCGCCGGAATTCGCGAAATTCTGATCATTTCAACTCCTTCCGATATCCATCTCTACGAGGAACTTTTTGGCAATGGTAGGCAGCTCGGACTTTCGATATCGTATAAAATTCAGCCCAACCCCGAAGGTTTATCGCAGGCTTTTATTCTGGGGGAGGAGTTTATTGGCACTGACAGTGTGTGTATGATCTTGGGCGATAATATTTTTTATGGCTATAATTTCAGATCCATTCTGGAGGAGGCTGTGGCACTAAACGAGGGGGCCATGGTATTTGGATACTATGTGAACGACCCAGAGCGCTATGGCGTGGTCGAATTCGATGCCGATGGTGCCGTTAAGAGCATCGAAGAAAAACCACTTAAGCCTAGGTCTAATTATGCTGTCACTGGTCTCTACTTTTACGACAATACTGTTGTGCAGAAGGCCAAATCGCTGAAACCATCTCCAAGGGGGGAGCTTGAAATAACCGACCTCAACCGGATGTACCTCGAAGAGCAAAAACTAACGGTGAAACTTCTGGGTCGCGGATTTGCCTGGCTCGACACCGGGACCTTCGATAGTCTGCTTCAGGCTTCGAATTATATTGCGACCATTGAGCAGCGACAGGGGTTAAAGGTGTCGTGTATCGAGGAGATTGCCTACAAAATGGGTTTCATAAGCCGCGAAGAACTCAGACAGCTGGCTGTCCCCCTCTCCAAAAATACCTACGGGCAATACCTGCTGAAGCTTGCCGACGATGCGATTAAATCTTTTTGAGCATGAAGATGGTTACAACACCCTTCGAGGGTTTGATTATAATAGAGCCCGCGGTATTTGGCGACGGCCGTGGATATTTTTTTGAAAGCTACCAAGCAGGGCGATATGCTGAATATGGCATTGATGCTCTTTTTGTTCAGGACAACGAGTCGATGTCGAATTACGGCGTGGTACGCGGACTTCATTATCAGGAGCCTCCATTTGCTCAGTCGAAGCTGGTGCGGGTAATTGTAGGGTCTGTATACGATGTAGCGCTCGATCTGCGTAACGGTTCACCCACCTTTGGGCAGTGGTTTGGCATTGAATTGTCGGCCGAAAACAAGCGACAGTTGTTCATTCCCAAGGGTTTTGCCCATGGGTTCTCGGTTACCAGCGACCGGGCTGTGTTCTCTTACAAATGCGACGAAATCTATCGTAAAGAGGCGGAACGTTCTATCAATTTTTCCGACCCTTCGCTGGCCATCGACTGGATGGTTTTTTCCGAACAATTGAGCGCATCTCCAAAGGATTGCGAGGCTCCGCTTTTCGATAGACACCATATTTATTTCGAATAATGGCAAGGTTCAAAATATGGATAACGGGTAGCAACGGGCAGCTTGGAAGTGAATTATCTGCCCTAGCAAAAAACGTTTCTGAAGCGGCTTTTATCTACACCGATGTTGGGGAGCTGGATATAACCGATCTCGATCAGGTCAGGAATTTTGTTGTTGAGCAACAACCCGACTTTTTGATCAACTGCGCGGCATACACAGCTGTTGATCGTGCCGAGGAGGATGCTTATACAGCTTTTCGGGTGAATGCCTATGGACCTAGGAATCTGGCACTCGCTTGCCACGAGGCATCAGTGCGGATGATCCACCTATCGACCGATTACGTATTCGATGGCAAATCGACGTGTCCCTACACCGAAGAATCTAGGGTGAACCCCCAGTCGGTTTATGGCCATAGCAAGCTTGAGGGCGAGCGTGAGGTTTTGGTAAACGATGCCAATGCCATCATTATACGCACTGCCTGGCTATACTCATCGTATGGAAGCAATTTCGTAAAAACCATGCTGCGGTTAGCCAGCGAGCGCGATTCGGTGCGTGTCGTGGCCGACCAGTGCGGCACTCCTACCTATGCCCGCGATCTGGCAGAAGCTATATTGTTGGTGGTTAAGAAGACAGCAGCCAATCCTGGATTTTGGACCCCTGGGCTTTACCACTACTCAAACGAAGGTGTATGTACTTGGTACGATTTTGCGATGGCCATTATGGAAGAGGCAGGTTTGTCGTGTGCAGTTATACCTGTTGCTACTGCTGAATTTCCGGTAATAGCCAATCGTCCGGCATACAGTGTACTTAGTAAATCAAAATTCTGTAATACCTTTGGATTTGACGTTCCCCATTGGAGGTCAAGTCTGAGGGAATGTTTACATTTAATAACCAAATAGAAAAATATGGACCATCAGGTATTGCTGAAAATGGTGGAGGAGAGGGCACAGAAGTGGCTCGATCCTTTTTACGACGAAACGACCCGCACTGAAGTTAAGCGAATGCTCAACAATGAGGATAAGACCGAGCTGATTGATACGTTTTATCAAGACATTGAATTTGGCACTGGGGGATTGAGAGGCGTTATGGGTGTTGGCACCAACCGTATGAACCGTTATACGCTGGGTGCAGCCACTCAGGGTCTTAGCAACTATTTATTGAAGGAGTTTGCGTTTCTTCCCGAAATCAAAGTGGCAATTGGTCACGATTGCCGACACAACAGCCGTTATTTTGCGGAAACCTGTGCCGGAATTTTTGCTGCCAATGGCATTCGGGCGCTGCTTTTCGAAGACTTGCGCCCGACCCCCGAAGTGTCGTTCGCTATACGTGAATATGGGTGCCAGAGTGGTATCATTCTCACTGCCTCGCACAATCCACCCGAATACAATGGGTACAAGGCATATTGGAACGATGGTGCCCAAATTGTAGCCCCCCACGATAATGCCATCATAGCAGAGGTGCAGTCGATTGCCCATGCCAACATTCGGTTCGACGGCCCCAGTCAACTGATAACAGCGTTGGGAGAGGAGACCGATCTGAAATTCATTGAGAGGGTGAAGCAGGTTTCAATCTCTCCAGGTGTGGTGTACAAGTACCGCGATATGAAAATTGTATTTACACCCATACACGGCACAGGAGTCCGGCTGGTTCCCATGGCTCTGAGAGCGTTTGGTTTTCAAAATATCATCAATGTTCCTGAACAGGATGTTATTGATGGGAACTTTCCAACAGTTGTATCGCCCAATCCGGAGGAACCCGAAGCCATGAAAATGGGAATTGAAAAGGCCATCGCCACCGATGCAGAGGTGGTCATGGCCACAGATCCCGATGGCGACCGTCTGGGTGTAGCGGTACGGAATCTGAACGGAGAGTTTGTTATCGTGAACGGAAACCAGACAGCATTGCTGTTTATTTACTATATCATCACCAAGCTGAAAGAGCAGGATGCCCTTAAAGGAAATGAGTATGTGGTGAAAACCATCGTTTCTACCGAAATCATAGCCGAAATTGCCCGCCGAAACAACGTGGAGTACTTCGATACCTATACAGGATTCAAATTTATTGCCGAAGTAATCCGCGAAAACGAAGGCATTAAGCGCTACATTGGTGGTGGTGAGGAGAGTTTTGGATTCTTGCCTTCAGATTTTGTGCGCGACAAAGATGCCGTGTCTTCTATTGCTTTGATGGCCGAAATTGTGGCATGGGCAAAGGATATTGGCAAAAGTTTGTATGAATTGCTGCTGGATATTTATATTACCTATGGTTATTCGAAAGAGAAGACCATCTCCATTACACGGAAGGGCCAGACTGGGGCTGCCGAAATCGAAGCGATGATGGCCCGCTTCCGAAATCATCCACCCAAAATACTGGGGGGCTCTAAAATTGTCCTGGTAAAAGACTATTCTACCCGTATAACGCGCAATCTGCTTACCGGTGAGGAATCGCCCATACAGCAGAAAATCGCTTCAGATGTATTGCAATTTTTTACCGTTTCGGGTACCAAAATCTCTGTTCGACCATCGGGAACAGAGCCGAAAATCAAGTTTTATTTCGAAGTAAAGGGTCAGTTGACCAAGCGGGAAGAGGCCGAAGAACTTGATGCAGCCCTAGAGGCAGAAATTGATTCTATGCTTGCTGAACTTGGATTGTAAAATTTTTAATTTACCATTAATAGCCTAACAAATGAAAAACTTTTTTGTGATTGGTTTGCTGTTGTTTACGGTTGCAGCATGGGCGCAACAGGTACCAACGATGACAATGAAACCTGAAATGACTGAAATCTGGGAGCCGGAAGTGCCCATTATTACTCCGGGTCTGAAGTATGGGGATGCTCCCTCTGATGCCATTGTATTGTTCGATGGAACCAATCTCGCCACCGAATGGGTAAGCGAGCGGGGTGGTGGAGTTCCGGCTTGGTCGGTTGAAGAGGGTGCTATGACTGTGGTCCCGCGCACCGGTGGAATCCGCACCAAAAGGGTGTTTGAAAATTTTCAATTGCACATCGAATGGCGTTCTCCGGTGGTGGTGAAGGGCGAAAGTCAGGGCCGTGGCAACAGTGGGGTATTTTTACAGGGCACCTATGAAGTGCAGATCCTCGATAATTACAACAACCGTACTTACCGTAACGGTCAGGCTGCCAGTATATACAAGCAGCATCCCCCTATGGTAAATGCCAATCGTGGTCCGGGTGAGTGGCAGAGTTACGACATAATCTACACCGCACCCATCTTCAAGACCGATGGTACCTATTTGGTGCCTCCGCGCATCACTGTATTGCACAATGGTGTGGTGGTACAAAATGCGGCCGAAGTTCGTGGTCCCACTGTGTACATCGGAGTTCCTGAATACTTTGTTGCTCCACATGGTAAAGGGCCTATTGGCCTGCAGGATCATGGCGATTTGGTGAGTTTCAGAAATATCTGGATCAGGGAGCTTTAGTAGGCTCTAGTCGGGTTACCAAACAAAAAAAGCACAGTTCCCCGGGAGCTGTGCTTTTTTGATGGCCTAAAATTGCCTATTTAGGTTTGGCCACCTCAAGCCCGATGCGCTTGCCCCGGTATTGCAGTTGGCGGAATGCATTCTGCAGATCTTGTTCATACTTACGGTCTACTTCAAAGAATGAGAAACTGCGCATTACTTCGATGTCTCCAATTTCGACCGATTTCCCTGGCATGGTTTGATTGATCATGTTGATGATGGTTCTTTTGTCCATCCGTTCGCTTTTTCCAATGTTCATGAACATACGTGAGAAAGTCACATTTTTGCGGTTGCCCCCAAATGAGCCTCTTCCATTCTCTCGTTCCCCAAATGAACCTCTTCCGTTTTCGCGTTCCCCAAAAGAACCTCTTCCGTTTTCACGTTCCCGACGTCTTCCGCGCGAGCTTCCTTCGTTATGATGGTCGCTGTTTTTATGTGAATCGACATTGAGATCGGGAGCGTTGATGTAAGCCTCGAGAAATCGGTTGAATTCGACCGACACAAAACGCTGAATTAGCGACTCACGGTCGAGCCATTCCAGTTTTTTGTAGATTACCTTGAGGTATTCTTCGATTTGCTCGTTGTTAACCTCCACCTTTTCGACCCGGTCGACCAAATTAAACAGCTGCTTCTCGCAGATATCGCGACCTGAGGGAACGGGTTTCCGTTCGATTTTTTTCTGAAGCATGCGCTCAATATCTTTCAACTTTCCGTTTTCGCGGAGGTTTAGAATTGAGAGGGAGATGCCTTTTTTGCCAGCCCTTCCGGTACGGCCACTGCGGTGGATGTAAACTTCCGGGTCGTCGGGTAGGTTATAGTTGATTACATGGGTAAGGTCGGTTACATCGAGTCCCCTTGCAGCAACATCGGTAGCTACCAAAAGTTGCAGTCTGCGTTTGCGGAAGCGGTTCATTACAATGTCGCGCATTTCCTGCGAAAGATCACCGTGCAATGCATCGGCATTATAGCCATCGCGAATAAGGTTGTCTGCTACCTCTTTGGTTTCGGCGCGGGTACGACAGAATACGATTCCATAAATTTTGGGATTTACGTCGGCAATTCTTTTGAGTGCCTCATAACGGTCGCGAGCCTGTACCATAAAAAATTCGTGCACTACATTATCGGCGCCCTGATTGGTTTTTCCCACCGTGATGGTAACCGGATCGTGCATGTATTTTTTAGCAATGTTGGAGATGCCTGCCGGCATGGTCGCCGAAAAAAGCATACTCTGGCGACCTTCGGGAGTTCCCGATAGAATTGCATCAAGATCGTCTTTGAAGCCCATCGACAACATCTCGTCGGCCTCGTCGAGAACCAGCCATTTAATTTGGGCAAGTTTTAATTTCTTGCGGCTGATCAGATCCACTGCCCTTCCGGGAGTGGCCACTACAACATGCACACCACGATCGAGCAAACGAATCTGTTCGCCGATGCTGGCTCCTCCATACACTGGAAGAATTTGAATTCCAGGTTTGTATTTCGAAAAACTGTTGAGATCATTGGTAATCTGCATGCAAAGCTCGCGGGTAGGACAGAGCAAAAGTGCCTGTACATGGTTTTGATGCTGATCGATCTGTTGCAAAATGGGCAGCCCGAAAGCAGCTGTTTTACCCGTTCCGGTTTGTGCCAAAGCAACAATATCTCTTTGTTCATTGAGAATCAGTGGAATGGTTTTTTCTTGGATGGGTGTGGGGTTAATAAAGCCTAGATCGGCAATTGCGCTCAGCATGGTGCTATCGAGCGCGGTTTCAGTAAATAGAATCATTCAAAAATTTATTGGTAAAAATAAGGGCGCAAAGGTAGGCTTTATTTTGTATATACCATCGCTAATGTGCTGTTTCTCTGAAAATCACGACAAAGTTAAATTTGTGCATCGTAATGAAGTGGTAATTAAATTGCGATTATGAATCGACTATTGAAAGGGTCGGGGAGCGGGTGGCCCAGGTTGGAAATTGTAGAAACGCTTTTTCGTTTGTTCTGCAATCAGCATTCCGGCAAAACCTAAGTCGGCTGGGGGATTGGGATAAAATGAAAGTCTGATGAGTATGGTTTTTAACACAAGTGCTTCGTTGTGTAGCCGAAGGCCGGCCCCTATACCCGTGTAATAGCGTTCGCGAAAAAGACTTTGAGTTCCTTGCCCGAGGATTCCCACATCGAAGAAACCGAAATAGGCCAGATTAAACCGATAAAAATCGCGCTTCTGGAAATATACTGCTTCGTAATTAAAATTGATTCGCTCCTTGCCAGTTGTGGAGCGACTCTCGAAGCCTCTAATCAGATTGTTTTTTTCAAAGGCCAGGGTTTCTATTCCAAATCGATTGAGCCCGATTAAATAATCGACTTGTAGGAAGTGCCTATAAT
>CAYGIQ010000039.1:0-17625 GCA_964349885.1 uncultured Prolixibacteraceae bacterium
CAAATACCGAAACCGTAATATCGGTCTGCACATAGGCTCCAGCCAGCAAGCCGGGTTTGTGGTACCCCCGATAGGCATCGCCTTCCACCTGGGTGCCATTGAAACCTCCCAGAATGCCTCCCTCAAATATCTGGCCTACAGCACCCATCGAAAATCCAATAAGAAGCAGGGCAACATACGTTATTTTTCTCATCTTGGTATCTTAGTTCATTTGTTTGCAATATCTGTAAAGCCAAAAATAAGCTGGCGTGTTGGGCTTAAATTCCATTTAAGTTTTTGTAGACGGAAGTCCAAATCGCATTCGCAGCAATCTTCCCAGCTCAGGTACGCCTTCGGTGGCTTTTTTGCGAATATAGGTGGTTCCTGTTCCAGAATAGTTCGGTTCACCCGGATCAACCACAAAGATAGGTATACCAGGAGTTGCATAATTAACGAGTCCGGCCGCAGGGTAAACAACCATCGATGTACCTATTATGGCCAAAGCATCGGCCTGCTCAACCAGAGGAATGGCATCCTCCATGGCAGGTACAGCTTCTCCAAACCATACAATATGTGGTCGAAGCTGACTGCCGGCCGAACAGAGATCTCCGAGGTTTAGCTCCCAGTGTTCGAGGGTATAAATGTTTTCATGATTTACGGTGCTGCGCACCTTCATTAACTCTCCGTGAAGATGCAGAATTTTGCTGCTGCCTGCCCGTTCATGCAAATCATCGACATTCTGGGTGATAATCTGTACATCAAAATCACGTTCCAGATCAACCAGTGCAAAATGTCCGGAATTGGGCACAGCATGGCTGAGGGCTCTTCTTCGTTCGTTGTAAAACTTCAATACCAGATCGGGATTTCGCTCCCAGGCACCAATACTGGCCACCTCCTCTACATCATAGTTTTCCCACAATCCGCCCATTTCGCGAAAAGTTTTAAGGCCACTCTCCTGACTGATTCCGGCACCTGTAAGAACCGCCAGTTTAAATCTTTTTACCATTTCAGAAATTTGCATTGGTTCGTTGCCTAAAAATAGAAGTAAAATAATGTTTGTATGCAAATACGACCCGCAATTTTTACATTTGCAGTATGATCGACCAATCAACCGTTGAGCGAATTATCGATGCTTCACAGATTGTGGAGGTGGTTTCCGACTTTGTTAACCTCAAAAGAAGAGGGGTAAATTACCTCGGAAACTGTCCGTTTCACAACGAGAAAACCCCGTCGTTTACCGTTTCTCCGGCCAAGGGTATTTTCAAGTGCTTTGGTTGTGGCAAGGGAGGCAATTCCGTAAACTTCATTATGGAACACGAAAGCCTGAGCTATCCCGAGGCACTCAAGTTTCTTGCCCGAAAATACCACATCGATGTGGTCGAAAAAGAGGAAACCGACGAAGAACGGCAGCAAAAAGACGACCGCGAAAGCATGATGATCGTCTCGGGCTTTGCCCAAAAATACTTTTCCAATTTCCTATGGAGCGAAGAGGAGGGTCGTGCCATTGGGCTAAGCTACCTTCAGGAGAGGGGCATGAGAGAGGATACCATCCGGAAATTTGAGCTGGGCTTCTGCCCCGATGGAAAAAGCACCTTCACCGATGCTGCAAGAAGGGAAGGATATCAGCTTGAATATCTCGATAAAACGGGGCTAACCATACAGCGCGATGAGTGGATCCGCGACCGGTTCTCTGCGAGGGTAATGTTTCCCATACACAACCTTGCAGGTCGGGTAATAGGTTTTGGGGGTCGTATTCTCAAAGACGACCCCAAAGCGGCCAAATACCTCAACTCTCCAGAATCAGACATCTACCATAAAAGCCGGGTTTTGTACGGTCTTTTTCAGGCAAAGCGGGAAATTACCCGCGCCGACAAATGTTTTTTGGTGGAAGGATACACCGATGTGATTTCACTGCATCAGGCGGGAATCGAAAATGTGGTGGCCTCCTCGGGGACTGCGCTCACCAGCGATCAGATTAGACTAATACGACGTTTCTCCCCGAATATTACCATTCTTTACGATGGAGACGAAGCAGGAATCAAAGCCTCCCTCCGGGGCATCGACCTGGTATTGCAAGAAGGGATGAACGTGAAAGTGCTGCTTTTTCCCAACGGAGAGGATCCCGACTCCTTTGCACGAAAACACAGCTCAACAGAAGTGTTAAAATTCATCGCCGAAAACGAGACCGATTTTATTCGGTTCAAAACTAGGCTGCTGATGGAGGGGGCAGAAAACGATCCAATAGCCAGAGCCAAACTTATACAGGAAATTGTTCAGTCGGTAGCGGTTATTCCCGAAAGCATTACACGGGCAGTATACATCAGGGAGGTTAGCCGATTGATGGGCGTTGAAGAGGATGTTTTATACACCGAAATTCGGAAAATCTTACGAAAACATTCCGAAAAGTCAGGCTCGTATCAACCACCCCTTCCCTCTGTAAAAACAAAACCCCAATCCATTGCTTATAAAGAGAAACCCGGTGAATTGAGCCCCGAAGAGCTCGAACTCATGCGCTATCTGCTCAAATATTGCAAGTCGCCTCTGTTCGAGCAGGAGTCTGACGACCCCACCCAGCCTGAAATTGTAACCGTTGGAGACTTTATTCTCTCACAACTGAACGAAGATGAAATTCTCCCCGATAAGCCAGTATTCAGAACAATCGCCCAAGAAATTACAGAACACTTGCAGGATCCCAATTTTAACCCTGAGCGCTATTTTACCCACCACCCCGACAACGACGTCAGTCAGATGGCCAGCAATCTCTTATCCGAAAAATGGATAGAAAGCAAACGTTGGGCAAAAGCAGGCGCACATACCGAAAAAGAACAGGACCTGCTTGGATTGCTGATTCCAAGGGTAGTGAATGAATACAAACTTCGTAAGATTAAAGAGATGCACCTTGAACTGGAGAAGGAGATTGCATCGCTGGACTCCGAAACCGACGACAAAAAACTGTTTGATGCACTTTCAAAAATTCAGAATCTGAAAAAAATTGAACGATATCTTTCAGATAACCTCGGCAGCCGTGCCATTATGTAACCAAAAGGAAACCCGAAATAAGCAACCATGCGCACCGTAACAATTCAGGACAGAGATGAGATTGAGGAGATCATTAGAAGTTGCAAAACCTGCTATCTGGCCATGAGTATCAACGATCGACCCTATGTGCTGCCTATGAACTTTGTCCTATCGGGCAACACCGTTATATTGCATTGTGAACCTAAGGGCCGCATGTGGGATACCCTTCATGCCAATCCCCGGGTGTGCATTAACTGGACCATCGGAGAGGAGATTGTTTGGCAAGATGCACATGTTGGATGCAGCTATCGGGTGAAGTCGGCCTCTGTGGTAGCCGAAGGAGAGGCTGTATCGGTCACCGACTTTGATGAAAAATACCAGGCACTCACCCTTATGATGCAGCATTACAGCGACAGAACATTTAATTTTAACGCACCTGCCGTGAAAAACGTAGGCCTTTTTAGGGTAAAAATCGATCAGATGAGTGGCAAACGGTTTGGTGTTAACGTAGGTCCGAAAAAAGCTGGTGGGAAATCAGACGAAGACCCTTCAATGAGTGGAAAGCCCAATTGATCGTTTATCAAAACCAACTGATATAGAATTTACAAAGCGTTTACCTAACCTATGAAAACCAAACAGACAATTAGCTTTTTGGTCACCCCCTTGGTTATGTTGTGGTTGATGCTGTTCAGCGATATTGGCCGCAATCAGCCCCAAGTAGCTTCAACTCTGGCGGTGGCGCTGCTGATGGCAGTATGGTGGGTTAGCGAAGTGGTACCGCTGGCAGTTACCGCATTGCTGCCGGTAGTGCTGTTTCCCCTTTTTGGCATTATGAATGGCGCCGAGGTGTCGGCAACCTACTTTAACGAAATCATTTTTCTATTTATGGGCGGATTTATGGTTGCCCTCGCCATGGAACGATGGGATCTTCATCGGCGGATTGCACTTAATATTCTCCTGTTTACTGGTGTTACACCAGGCAGAATTTTGTTGGGATTTATGGTTGCTTCCTTTTTCCTTTCTATGTGGATTTCAAATTCAGCCACGGCCATGATGATGCTGCCCATCGCTTTATCGGTAATTCACCAGTTCGATGGACTGATGAAAAAAGATACGCCACATAAATTTGGCATCGCCATACTGCTTGGTATCGCCTACAGCGCCTCAATCGGAGGAATGGCTACCCTTGTTGGTACACCTACCAACCTCTCTTTTTCGCGTATCTACCAAATCTACTTCCCTGACGCACCCGAAATCTCCTTTTCAGTTTGGTTGCTCTTTGCCTTGCCGGTTTCCCTAATCATTTTTGGAATCGCTTTTACTTATCTCTACTTTTATTTTAAGCCAAAGAAAAACGAATGGGTGGCCGTTGGCCGCGATAGTTTCTCTCAACAACTCGACGGAATGGGTCCTGCAACACAGGAACAGAAAATGGTAATGGGTGTGTTTGTTGCCCTTGCACTGCTTTGGATGCTTAGGGTAGACATTAAGTTGGGTGTGTTTATAGTTCCCGGATGGGATCGACTCTTCAACCACAGCAAATATCTGAACGATGGAACAGTGGCCATTGCGCTGGCGATAGTATTGTTTGTGCTGCCATCGAAAAGTAAAAAAGGACAAAAGCTGCTCGATTGGCCTACAGCATCAAAGGTTCCCTGGCAGATTCTTCTGCTTTTTGGAGGTGGGTTTGCACTGGCAACCGGCATGAAAGCATCGGGGCTCTCGCTTTGGATTGGTCAGCAACTGTCGGATGTAGCCCAACTGCATCCATTGGCGTTGATCCTATTGATCGCGTTATCCATCTCGTTTCTAACAGAGTTAACCTCAAATACAGCCACGACCGAGATGATATTGCCTATACTGGCAGGAATTTCCATAGTATCAGGTATCCATCCCCTTTTGATGATGATTCCGGCTACCATGTCTGCCTCTATGGCTTTTATGTTGCCGGTGGCCACCCCGCCCAATGCGATTGTATTTGGATCGGAACGAATCGGAATCCTCACCATGGCACGTACCGGATTTTTACTCAATCTCCTTGCCGTGCTGGTAGTCTCGCTGATGATGTATTTCTGGGGCGATGCTTTTTTTGGGGGTTACCTTGAAGGTCAGCCATTGCTTCCGCGCTGAGAAAAGATAATTGCAACTGCAATCCCCATTGGGTTATGGCTTACCTTTCGTCGGGCCATGGTACCAGAACTCCGCTATTTTTATATTTTGGCCGGTCGGCATTAACGTTTCGCAATTGATCACCCAGAATAGCCGAAAGCCAATTTACCGTATCGGGAAGGGTGGTGGCAAGATTAAACTGCTCCCCGATATCATTCGAAAGTTGGTAGAGCTCTTTCTCACCGTTGGCATACCAATAAATCAGTTTCCAATTCCGAAAACGCAACGAACTGGTCGTTCCGATGCCCGGACCCGAAGCGCCCCATTTGTTGGGATAGTGCCAAAACAATACCCTCTCACGGGGTCGTTCACTACCCCGAAGCAGAGGTACAAAACTCTCGCCATCAACCTCTTGAATTGTCTTGTAGTGCGCAATCCCGGCCATCTCCAGTATGGTTGGGAAATAGTCCTCGGCCATTAAAAACCCAGAACACTCTGTTCCGGGGGCTACATGACCCGGCCAGCGAACCAGAACGGGCACCCTTGTACCCCCTTCGTAAGCAGAGCCCTTTCCGCTCTTGAGAGGCTTGTTGTGATGATGACGCTCACCTCCTCTTGCAACGGCACTTAAACCACCGTTGTCGGAAGTAAAGATCAGTACGGTATTTTGGACCAGCTGATTCTGATCGAGATAATCCATCAGATCGCCCAGACTCTTATCCATCCCTTCAATCATAGAGGCATAACGCGCTTCGGTTTCATCGAGACCCATTTCCAAATAGCGGGAATAAAACCGGCAATCGGGCTCAATGGGGGTATGAACTGTATAGTGCGACAAGTGGAGAAAAAATGGTTTTCCGCTTCCGCGCACCTTGTCAATCTCTGCTAGGGCTTCCAGCGTTAAGGCATGGGTTAGGTTGATGCTGTCGCCATGGTATTTTTCCAACCCGGGAACGCCCCATGGTGGTGTGTACTCCCCCGGATTTGCATTGCCAAAATTTCGTACTCCAAGGAAACTTCCCGGAGCTCCGGCTGCATGCCCTGCAATGTTAACATCGAAGCCGAGTTGAAGCGGATCCGATCCAGGGGTATCCATAGCCCCCCAATGAGCCTTTCCCACATGCAGGGTTGTATACCCATGATCGCGCAGAATATTTGGCAAGGCGGTTGCATACAATGCATTGGGCACGGTATCGGTAGGCTGCAATCCATTCATATTCCAGGATGGAAATTCAAGCAAGGCATCTTCAAGGTCCTGCGAAAAGTTTCGCCGAAGGGTCCAGTTGGTAACCCGATGCCGGGCTGCATGCATACCGGTAAGCATGCTGACACGCGATGGAGAACAGACTGCACTGGAATAGGCTTGTGTAAACTTAACCCCCTCAGCCGCTAACCTTTCCATATTGGGTGTCCGATAAAGGTTGTTTTGCGGTGTTCGCTCAGACCAAAAGGGCACCGATGTGTCCTGCCACCCCATATCATCAACCAAAAACAGAATGATGTTGGGAGGTTGCATCGCTTTGGGCTCCGTGCAACCTGTTAACGCAAGCGCAACTCCTGCAGCTGCCCCTATCATAGATACATGTATTGTAGTCTTCATGGCTGGGCTTTTTGTGGCGCTGCACCAATGCCAGCCGCAGCATAGATCTTTAATACCAATTCTACTGCCTTACGCGCCTCATAACCATCGATCTCAAAAGGTCGTTGTGCTTCAATGGCGCTGATAAACGCCGACAGATTCCGGGCATGGTTTTCATACGACATGGCCGAAGGGTCAGCAACGCCCCCTCCTCCTTCAATGGCACCATGTTGCCGAACTATGTGTTCATCGGCTGCTTCGGGAACGGCAAATTGCCAAACCTGAAGACTGTTCTCGACCAACACAATGGTCCCCTTTGTTCCGGTTATCTCCATTCTACGAAATTGTCCGGGGAACGATGCGGTAGAACCGTAGACCATTCCAAGGGCCTGGTTTTCGAACCGCATAATAGCCACTCCCGTATCCTCGGCCTCTATTTGCGGATGCCCCAGGTGGTGTGCAAAGGCAGCAAGCTGCTGAACAGGACCAACGCAATGAAGCAACAGGTCGATCATATGGATACCCTGATTCATCAGAGCACCGCCTCCATCGAGCTCCCAGGTACCATGCCAACCCTCATAATAGGCATCGGTTCTCCACCATGGAACATGCACCGAGGCATAGGTTATTGTCCCAAGCCTGCCCCTCGAAAGAGCATCTTGTATGATTTGGGTGGTTTTGTTGTATCTTAAGTTAAAGATGCCTCCAAACCAGGTGCCGGCTCTAGTATGAGCCTCAATCATCCGGTCGATGCGATCGAGTTGTATCTCTATAGGTTTTTCACAAAGCACATGCTTGCCGTATTTCGCAGCCTCAATAACCGGCTGTTCGTGAGCACCACTTGGGGTGGCCACCATTACAATGTCTATCTTATCCGACTGAACCATTTCTGTATAGGATTCCCAATGCGTAACGCCATATTTCAGGGCCAATAGACGGGATTTTTCGGGGCGAACATTCGTGAAGCCTGCCAGCCGGGTGTTGGGCAACGACACAATAGCCTGAGCATGAAATTCGCTGATCATACCTGTTCCCGCAATCCCAATGTTCCAAATTTTCATTCTGATGTTGACTAAAATTGGTAATGCAATATTCCTTAGAGTCTCACGCCTGTTGTTCCTCCCGCTGCAAGCTCTATGTCGTGCGGCGTGTTGTTCTCCCAGTTGCCATGTGTAAAATCGGGTATATCGATGGGCGCCGATCGATTTGCCACCGACCATTCGCTTAGCGGGGCAACCACGCTCCATGCGGCGGCATCATAAACATCCATGTCGACCGGCAGTCCGTTGCGCAGACAGTCGATCAGTCTCCAGTCCATCAAAAAATCCATCCCACCATGTCCACCCACTGTTTCAGCCATGCTGCGCATACGTTTTACAATTTCAGGGTTGTACTCCTTCTCCAGCTGTACCATTGCATCATCCTGAATCCACCCCCTGTGGTCGGTTGCAATCTTTCCGGGCAAAGGATATTTTTGGGCCGTGGCAAGGGTACCGCTAACCAGATGAATTCTGGAATAAGGCCTTGGTGAGGTAACGTCGTGTTGAATCAATATGGTCTGCCCCCTGACCGTTTTAATGGTGGTGGTATTCATATTTCCTCTGAAGGTGGCTTGGGTAAATTGCCGGAAATATTCATCGTCTGCCGCCAATCTTTTGGCATGCTCCTTCATCATAAAGTCGTTCGTAGAAACCGACACCAGATATTCCATGCGGTTGCCACGGTTGATGTTCATTATCTGGGCTACCGGTCCAAGGCCATGGGTTGGATAGAGGCTACCGTTTCGCGACATATTCTCCTGAAGGCGCCAGCTTCGATCGGGTTTTCCCCTGAAAAACAGACTCTCCCCTATGTCATGAATGTAAGCTCCCTCACAATGGATGATTTCGCCAAAGAAACCATTTCTAGCTAGGTTCAGGGTTAACAGTTCAAAGAAGTCGTAACAGCAATTTTCCAACATAACACAATGTTTGCGGGTTCGTTCCGACGTTTCGACCAATTTCCAGCAATCCGAAACAGAGGTAGCTGCCGGAATTTCGGTGGCCACGTGCTTGCCTTGCTCCATTGCATAAAGAGCAATCGGCGCATGAAGCGACCATGGCGTGGTGATGTATATCAGGTCGATGTCGTCGCGCCTGCAAAGATCCATCCAAGCCTCCTCGCTCCCTCCATATATGATGGGGTTGTGCCCGGATGTCCGTATTCGCTCCCGGGCTGCTTCGGCTTTTTCGGTTACCACATCGCAAAATGCTTTCAGCTCAACCCCTTCAATGTAGCTTAACCTCGTAACCGCTCCGCTTCCGCGTGAGCCCATTCCCACAATGCCAATCCTTACAACATCGATTGGAGGTGCGGCATAACCCGACATATTGAAGAGTGCCGCAGAGGATTGCATGGCCTCCCGTCGGATGTGTGTGAGTGCTTCGGAAGACGATTGACCTGCATTCTGTGGTTGGCATCCACCCAGCATACCTATGCTGGCGGCACCTGATAGTTTCAAAAAATTACGACGATTGGTTTGCATTGACGTAGAGGTATTTAATTGTATTCAACAACCGGCTTGCCATATTGGGCATCGTAGATCTATTTAAAGAAAACACAAATTTGTGTGAAATCCAATGGTTGTAATCTTCTGAAGGGTTTCGGTTGTATTAAAAATTTCAAAAATGACTCACAGCAGCTGACTTCCCAACAGGAAACAACCAGCAATCGTAGTGTATTGGGTAATGCGCTATCTTTGAAGGAACAAACCTACAAACGGAGCCAGCCATGGAGAATCAACCCAGAACCAGCAACATCGGATGTGACAGGCCACCATTCCGGATTGATTTTCGAATGTATAAAACAACTGTTCTGACCATACTCCTGCTGGTTGGGTTACACCAACCTGCAGCGGCTTGGTCTGAGCACCCTTTATTGGTAAGGCCAGCCCTGGAAAGACTTCCCTTTTGGAAAGAGATTCCCCAAGTTGAGGTAAAAAGTCTTGAGACGTTTTTGCTTGAAACGGAATCCTCCTTAGCACTCTTTTTGGCAGAGCACGAAATCTGGTCCAAACAACATCTGCCCAATTACAAAGCGTGTCCGAAGGAGATTCAATTTGCAGCTACAGGAAACCGCGAGGATATCCGACTTCGGTTTCTTACCGCCATCAGGATCAATCCCAATGCCAAAATCCCACTCTATTTACACCTTTTGCCACACGATAATGCTGATGGGAAAATGGCGGCAGACCCACGCGAGATTACCACCCTGATGGACATCTCCACCATGCAGCAGAGTCGCTACATCTGGATCACAGCAGGAGACATGGCAAATCCGCTGGATGTGCTGGTTTCAGCCACCGACGAACCCGATTATGGATTTGACCTTGGACTTTTCGAAGACAATCAAACAGCATATGGCAAAAAGTATGGTTTTGGAAACCAACCATTTGGCAATCCAAATCTGGAGTATTCCAGTCAGGCTCCATTTCATATGGGATTCTATCACGAAAAAAGGATTCTCTACACTTTTGGCCCCTTCTTGAAAGAGAACTATATAGATTACCGAATTTTCCTGTACAAGGCCCTTTCGGAATTTGCTTTTGCCAACCAACAGCCATACTGGGGTTGGCGGTTTCTGGGTTGGGGAATGCATTATGTAGGCGATGTGTCGATGCCCTATCATATGAAGCCACTGCCCGGGGTGAGTGCCTTACGCATGATCTGGATCAATCTGAAGGCGATGATGGGAAAACCAAGAGCGCGCGACCATGCCGTACAACTGGTTTCAAATCGGCATACCATTTTTGAAGATTATCAGCTACAGTTGATACGCAAAGCCCATCACAACCAGCAAACCGATCATCCGTTTTTTAGGGCACTAAGGCAGCCCTCGAAAGCAGATAAATACAGCCCAGACTTCCTGATGCAGCATGCTTCGCAGAACTCTGCAAAATCTTCGAAGAAGCTGGATGCAACTCTTGCTGCCTCTGTCCCATACCGGTTTGTTTCGGATCCTACGGTTGAAGTAAGCGGTCATCCCGAATCTGGTATGATTTCGGAAATTGTTATTAAAGAGTCGGGGCACAGCGCCGATTCCTTGCTTACCGATGCAATTGCTGAAAGGTTGCAGGCCTTTGGTGCAGAGATCCGTTCATTCTTATACACCATTCTGGACAATACCGAAATGGTCCTTAAATGACCCACAGTCATTCGCCTCGTTTGGCTGCATGCCAGCAGCATAATACAAATAGGTATTCGCAATCCCAACGAAAAACCGCAACAAACTCGTGTGGCTAGCCTCCACTGCTGATTGGCGTCTCCTTTCGTCGGAGCTATCCAACCATCGGAAAACCTTACCCTTTTAGTTGGCAAGCGTTGACAATTGCGCCCGCATGGTTTGCAATGCGACTCCAGCCTGTGTTTCGAGATCATCCCAGCGACACTCTACCGACATCGGACCTTTGTAGCCAACCGTTTTCAATGCCTCAAAATAGGGTCTGAAATCTTCATTGTGGGTCCCAGGAGCAGCCCTTCCCTCCTTTTCGGCAATATGGGTATGGTGAATCAGATGGCCATACTGAAGGATACTTTCAGGCCCCTCGTCGTCCATGAGCATGTGGTAGATATCGGCCAGCAGTCTGAAATTGGGATGTCCTACCGCTTCCACAATTACGCCACCTTCCGAAACCGAATTGACGAAGTTGGTTTCCCTCTGGTTAAGAGGTTCCAAAACCACCACCACCTTGTACTTTTCAGCTATGGGAGCCATGGCTTTCAGCAGTTCAATAAATTGAGCAAGGGCTTCCTCCCTTGGAAAATCCTCGGGAATGGACCGAGAACCTCCGCTTCCGAAAACAATATATTCAACCCCAATCATCTCTGCTCGGCGAAAGACTGTCTCCGCGTATTCCAAAATTTCGGGATGAACCGCATTCGGACCAACACTTTTTAAACTTCCCGGAATGAAAATATTGCATGCACGTATGGGAAGAGGCGATTGTTTGGCCCGTTCGAGGATCTGCATAAACTCCTCCTCGCTTTTGGTTGGAACAAGCAGATTCCCTACCGACTCTTCAACAAAGGTATAACCCAATGCTGCCAACATTCCAGCGTTCTCAAAGCGGGTACAAACCCCTATTTCGGCTAGAAAATTTTCAGGTTCTGGCTGTTTGCAAGCCATCGTTGTGAATACAAAAATCATTGCCATAAGCATAGGGGAAGGCCATCGCATTCCCATTTTTTGTTGGTGCAGCATATCTATACAATTTCGGGTAAGACATAAGGTGCCCGGTAATCGCGGCTTAGCATGTTGTTGGCTTCACGTTCGCCTTCTCCAATAAACCGCTCGGCAACTGGGTCGAAGGTAAGCTGACGCCCCAAACGAAATGAAATATTGCCCATGTGGGCGAGTGCAGAGGAGAGATGACCGGTTTGAACCGGACCGTTTTGTAACGTCATATCGCGGGCACGCATGGCATCGAGCCAGTTTTGAACATGCAGCTCCATTTCGCCAGATTCGGTGCGGGCGGGTCCTTTCTCTCTGTTGGATCCAAGGTAGGTTTCGTAGGTGCCATAATTTTTAATCACCATATATCCTTTGTCGCCATAGAAAATATTGCCAACACCTGCGCCATCTTCAAGGTTGGTATACCAGTGACGGACCTCGAATTGAATCATCTTTTTCTCTTTCGGATAGTGATAGATGGAAGTCTGTACCTCTGGAACCTCTTTGCAATCATCCCATAAGAATTTACCTCCCATTGAGGTTACTTTCTCGGGAAGCGAAGTGACGCCAAGTCCCCACATGCAAAGATCGGTTTCGTGGATTCCCTGGTTCCCCACATCGCCATTGCCGTAATTCCAATGCCAGTGCCAGTTGTAATGCACCAAGTTTTCTGTAAATGGAACCAGCGGGGCAGGACCTGTCCAAAGGTCATAATCCAAACCAGAAGGAATTCTGGAGATTCCCTTATTCCCAATATCGGGCCGCGATCTGAAAACCAGACCACGTGCCATGTATACCTTCCCGATGAGACCATCCTCGAGATGCTTCACAGCCTCCCGGATAGCAACATTGCTCCGAAGTTGCACTCCATGCTGAACAATCCGGTTGTATTTGTAGGCTGCTTCTATCATTTTCTTACCCTCATAAATGTTGTGGGTAGCAGGTTTCTCCACAAAAACATCCTTGCCGGCTTGACATGCCCAAATGGTTTGCAGGGCGTGCCAGTGATTCGGGGTGGCCAACATTACAGCGTCAATATCCTTTTTTTCGTAGGTTCTTCTGAAGTCCTGCTCAATGGCTACCTTTTTACCATAGGCGGTTTCAAACTCTTTGGCACGCTCTTGAAGAACGTTCATATCGGGATCGCTAAGTTCTACCACTTCAACATTAGATTTGGATGCAAGATCCATAATGCTGCTGATGTGGGATTTTCCACGTCCGTTGACTCCCAGAACAGCCACCCGAATACGATCGTTGGCACCTTTGGCCCCCGCTGGAATAATGATTGGTGCTGCGATGGACTCATTCATAATTCCTGGCGTTACGACAGCCAGTAATGCACCGCCTGAAGCTTGTTTCAGGAATGTTCTTCTAGATGGATTAGTTTGCTCTTTCATATTTTTTAAGTTTTATTGGTTCTAGTCGATGTAAGTTGTTGTTCGGGGTCGATTTGGACTGCCAATAAACTGCGAACACCTTTATGACCCGTTTCAGCCTATTGGGTTTGATATTTCTAAATGTAGCAATGCATGGAGTACAACTATTATTGGTTCCTACTTGTACGACATTCAGAACGAGGTTGAAAATTGGTTTGCCAGCTGGTCAATCTGATCGTCGGTAAGATCGCCTCCTACAATCACTTGGTGGCGGAGGGAAATGGTTTCACCGGCCTTAAGTTCGTGCTTTACCTCTTCGCTGTTCTCATCGACAGCCCGCCCTGCAAAATTGTTGTGGGCAAAAAGACCGTAACCTCTGGCATGCGACCAAGCAGGATAATTTGGATTTTGTGGATGATCGAGGATCAACACTGTTACAATTTCGCCCTCTTTATCGGCTCTCAGGGCCACCCAACCACTGCGTTTGCTCCAAACATCGCCGGCAGTATACCCTTCTGCATTGCGGTACACTCCATTCACACCATCGTTGTTTAGCACTGGGACCTCGGTAACGTTGCCACTTGCATCAAGGAACCTGCCCGGACGTTGCGAGGGTTCTTCAAAAGCACGATCGACGCGCAATCCCAGCAGTCCCTCCTTGTTTTCGGTGATGACAACCTCGACAGTGGCGGTAAGCTCAGTAATCCGGATGATGGAGCGTGAGAATTCATCGCCATCAAACAAATAGGTTGTTTTTTCGACCAAAAGCGTATTGCCATCCGCATCTACCCAGTCGGCATTTACCACCAATCGGCCTTCGGAGTCGCTCGTTTCAGCTATCTCCTTAAGTTTAATAGAACCATACCTGTGCTTATTTTCGGGGGCAATCGCAAAGGAATTGTTCCAGAAATCGAGTCCGTTAACATCTCCAAAATTGAGCCAAAGACCAACATGATGGGGATGATCTGTTCTTTCGAAAGGTCTTGGATTCATGGGAAATCCGCGTGTAATGTCTTTTCCTGATGCTGTGAAAATGGGATACAATACCTGCTTTTCCATATCATCAGGATAGATAAACGAGGTAAATAGGCTGCCCTCAACAAATACGTCGACCTTTTTCTGTTCCGGGTAAGATTTAAATTCCACAGCGTTTGATATTGGCTTACTGTTACAGGCAGAAAAGATCACAATCAGAAGAATTAGGAGATGTTTCATATGCAGAAGTTGTTTTGTTTCAAAGCAAAGTACTTGGGGCATGAGGTTGATAAACTGCCAAATGGGGATCTATATTATAAAGAATATTTCGATAAAACAGGCCAGAGAAACATAAGATCCTTAATTTAACTTCCATCAAAGAAGCTATTCGACTGTTTGAACGATTAAAGAGTGGTGTATAACCATCCATAACACCCTTCATTTCAATATTGTAAATGTCTCACAACATACCAATTTTTGATGAAAGCAAAAATAGCGGGACTCTATTTTTGGAGCAAACAACAAATTATCTGGAAATTTGCCTACATCCTGTTACGAAAAAGGATACTACAGCGCCCCAAGTTCCCCAAGCAACCTATCGGCATGCACATAAAGATCTTCTGCCACCTTTCTGAAATGCTGCTTAACCATAGCGGGGTTGTCCTTGCCGTCGATGTGATTTACTCTGATTCGCAACTCGCGGTGACGAACGATTACTTCCCGGCCTATCGCCATAGCATTCTCCTTTTTATCTGTAGGTAGTGACTCCATAGTCACCATGCACTCTTCGAGTACGAGCGACAACAAATAATCGATGTCTTTTTTGAGGTTTCTTTTACTCGCCATAGCTATTTACATTTTACTTGATTGAATCTCTTGTTTACCGTCTGCCAGGAACACCCAGCGACCGGCCTCCCATATCCATCTGCACCGGTTCGCGCTCCATTTCGTCCTGTCGCTGCTGCTCTTCCAGCTCCCGCTTACGACGGGCTTCCTCCTCCTCTTTATCGATCAACTCCTTCGCAAAGGTTGGATCGAACGACAGATCCCACTGAAAAACGTTGTCCCAATTCGATCGAACCCGGGTAATTTCCGGAAGATAGGCTACCCGTTCGGGTTGAATCCTGTCGCTAAACGAACCGGAATCCCATCTGCCATTTTCATTGCTGTCAAAAACTACTTTCACCTTGTACTTTGCAGGGGTCAGGAAATCGAAGATGTGCCTGCCGCTATTGCGCGCAAATAAGGTGCGCTGTACCTTTTCTTCTTGGGTATTCTCCAGCAACTGCAACATCAATGGCCCTTCCACCGAACTAAGATCCAGAACAATACGGCCATAAAAATCCTCCTTTTGGGTGGTAAATTTTTTCGAGAACTTACGGCTTGTAGTGCCATAGATTGTGACTGCAGCGGCCGAATCGACCTCAAAAACATATTCGGTAAATGGTTTCCAGGGGTAATCGAGCCGCCACGAACGCCACCGGGTTGTGTCGGGAACAAGTTGAACCGGCAGGGGGGCTTCGCTTAGATCTTCAGCCTCAAATAATTTAACCATCCCCAGATCAAACTCCCCAATAGGTTGAGGTGCGGTCAGTATCAGTGGAACATTCAGGTCATGACCTCCTGTTTTGATGTTGTCGGAAAAAGTGAACTGCACAAGCTCCGGAACCACCTCCTCATCTCGGTCCCGCCTCCGCGATTCAGGTCTTTCCGGTTCCGAAAATACCATCAGAAGGGTATCGGTCTGCACCTTGCGATCGGGTGCCAACTGCATAAAATCGATCTCAAACCGAAGTGTATCAACAGCTGTGAGAAGGGTATCGGTAACCCACAGCACAAGCGAATCGCGGGTTATATTGTGCTCCAGCAAGTACCAATCGCTGCGATCACTCCCAAGCAACCGGATGGCAAGGGTATCTTCAACCGGTTCATTAAAAACAATCTGATGCCTGAAACGGCTCTCTCTTAAAGCCTTATCGATGAATTGCTCCTGCAACGACTCTATAAAAGAACGCATATAAATGGGGCCCGGAAGGAAGGTTGTTGTACCTGATATCATAAGGGAGTCGTTTCCCGAAACAAGGGTATCGGGTGCAGCAAAGAAAACCGCCGAAGGGACTATGATGGAATCGGCAAAAGCCATTCGTTCTGCACCAGCATCGTATAGCATATTGGAGTTGATATCCTCGAGGGCATACAATCGGTAGCTACCCGCCCGCACATTATCAAATAGATACATCCCCTTCTCATCGGTGCGTGCAATATAGTCGGGAAGAAGTGTACTGAAAGCCGTATCGTGAAGGTTGCTATGCAGCATTACCAGATATTTGTCGGCCGGTTCGAGATTGAATCCATCTTTAACGGAACCGGCTACCCTGAGGGTATCAATCTGCTCTCCGGTTGAGAAGGTCATTCTGAGATTGAGGTAAGGATTACGCTCGTTGTTATCGACCACCGAGTTTTTGAAGTCGAGAGAATAGGTTACATCAGGTTTAAGTTCTTCATTAAAGGCTACTATCAGACTTCTCTGACGGGTCCTTACCGAGGGGCGTTTTAATAGCGGGGGCGAAACCACCAACTCCTCCGAAACAGCATCTGAAATTATGAATTCATTGAAGGTGAGCCGAACCTCGCTTCCCGTAAAATTGCGAGACCCAAAACGGGGATTGGATTCCAGCAGCACCGGTGCAAGTGTGTCTTTTGCCCCCCCTACAGGCATGCCCTGATTGGCACACGACGTATAGAGCGATTGGGCCAAAAGGAGCAAAACTGCCGAAAAGAGAAGGCCATTCCCGACCCGTTTTTTATAGTGCATTTATCTTTATGTTTAGATTCATGTATTTCACCCGAAAACGACTTCAACCATTGGGTCCAATCGAATGACAACCTGTATCTTTTCTTCCCCTTCAATATTCGAAAATGAAGTCAGGATTGAATTATGCCTGAAACAGTCAATCCAATTCATCAGACAGAACCCAACTACAAACATACAAATTCCGTATCTAATTGCATTTCAGGCATTGTTAATTCAACGATTTTTGCAATTTTGCCCTACATCATGAAGGAGACACATCGGGAAACAATTTGGGAAACCATACGCACGGGCGATTATGAGCAAGTGTATATCAATCCGGGGCTCGATACAATTGTATCGGCCTTGGAACAAACGTTAAACCACAAGAGCATCATCCTTCTTTTCAACGATGATATCCCAAGAACCAGTCTTTGGCAGACAATTCCCTCATTGCCTATAACGGCCTCTGCAATGCTGCCCATGCGTAGGGTAAAGGCAAACCTTGCCCGGTGGAGTGATTTGTTCCCTCACTTGGTCCGTCCGGTAAAAACCGTTTATGGCTTTCATGATCTCGGTGCGGGTTATCT
>CAYGIQ010000039.1:17635-18985 GCA_964349885.1 uncultured Prolixibacteraceae bacterium
TCAGGAACAGAACTTGCCCAAGCAGCAAGTTTATCGGAAATTCCGGGTTTGGGGAAATACTTCTTGAGAAATACCTCTGGTTGGCTGTTTAACGAAACTTTGGTCAACGTACCCAGAATCAAAATCCAGTTGCTCCGCGAAATTTATATTCGGGGAGGAATGGTTATCAACCATGTGGATAGCCAAACACACAATGGGGGGGTGTCCCTTAAAGATAAGTTTACCGCCGATACAATTGTTCTGCCTACAAAAAATGTAATAAAGGAACCCGAAGTGCTGAGTCGGCCTGCCTTTAAACTTCCCGAGACTCCCTGGTTCCAGTTTTCCATGCGTTTGAATTACGAATCGCACAAACTGAACTTTTTTGAGCAGGACAATCATCTGTTGATCGAAACCTCACACCGCGGAACTATTCCTGATATGCGGAAGATGATCTCTATATTTTTAGGGAACGATGCAAAAACAGTAAGTTCTGTTCAAATTCCTAGCAACGAAACACCGGTACTTTCAAAACGTTTCCCAAAAATATTTACAGGAATCAGACCCGACAGTCATCTGGGCGGGTCAAACCATCCACCCTTAGAGGATTTTATCGAGACGGCTTATGATCTCGCCAAACAAACAGGCATCGGTTTTGCCGATTTTCGGGCCATCTATCTGAAGTATGGTGCCTGCACCAACTGGTTCACCGACCGCACCTATGAATGGATGCCTGTAATCAGAAACACCCAACGGTTGTGGCGCCAGGCAGAGCAGGAATTCTGCTCAAAATTCGAATGGGGAATGTATCAAACATTTGTGGATTCAGAAGATTGACCTCCCCAGAATTTTTTATTGCGCTCAGTGTTTCGTAAATTGAACAAAAATTGAACAAATGGGCAAAAACAGCCATAAAAAACGGGGCAAGGTGGCCACGTACGACAAAAAGAATTTAAAAAAAGCGATGCTCTCCCTGATGTACACCGATCAGGGAAAAATTTATAACTACAAACAGGTATCTGCCCTCCTTGGAATTAAAGATCCGGAATCAAGACAACTGGTGCAAGTTGCCCTCGAAGAGTTGTTTGAAAATGGCTATCTCGAAAAACAAGGGCATGCCAAATACCAACTTAAAATTAAGGGGGGGTATATCGTTGGAACAATCGAAATTAAATCAAAAGGGTTTGCCAACGTTGTCAGCGACGAAGTAGATGCGCCGGTTTCGATTGCTTCCCGCTATATGATGAATGCGCTCTCGGGCGATAAAGTAAGGGTCAGACTTTTTGCCCGCCGCAAGGGACATGAACCCGAAGGAGAAATTACTGAAGTTCTTGAACGGGCCAAAAAGCAGTTTGTTGGTACCGTTGAGAG
>CAYGIQ010000040.1:0-18682 GCA_964349885.1 uncultured Prolixibacteraceae bacterium
CAGAAGCGATGGCTTCGTGGGATTTTCTATGGGAACAAATGCGGTTGAAGTGCCCCAGTGTAGATTCACAAAAAAAAACCAACCTTCCGAAGTTTGGAAAATTGGTTGTGCTGTCGGCCGGTGATAAAGAAGCCAAAAGAGGCGAGGGGACCGGAATCAATTCTAATGTATGAGGACTGGAATGATCGGGGAGGGGAATGGTCCATTGGTTGTTGTGGCGAATATCGTAACCGTATGGAACCGAAAATTGAAACATGTAACAAATGTAGCCAAAAGTGGGTGATGCTTCAGTTGACAATCTTCATATTTTTACCGGAGTTATCAACATTGCGCTGTTTAATCCAATCGCTTCAAGGTTACCCCATAGATATTGGAAAAGAGGGTCTCAATACGGTCGGCCTCAGATATCAGGACCGGAAGATGAATTTCGACGGTCTCTTCCATGCGTATATCGGTAGGGTTAAGGTTTTCGGATTTAATCAATTGCATTACGCTATTAAGAATTGGGTAGGCGAATAAAACAACCAGCCTGCGTTCGATGGGTCTCGTCTCAATAGAGGCATTTGAGATGGCATCTAAGGCTGCCATTCGGTAGGCATTGATAAGTCCACTCACGCCCAGTAAAGTGCCCCCAAAATAGCGTACGACCACACAGAGTGCATTGGTAAGTTCATGGCTTGTAAGCTGTCCCAAAATGGGTTTGCCGGCGGTCGATGAGGGTTCGCCATCGTCGTTGGCCCGAAACCGAATGTTCTCGACGCCCATGCGCCATGCATAGCAATGGTGACGGGCACTATAGTGTTCCTTTTTAATGCGCACCAGATGTTCCCGGATTTCAGTCTCATTGGTCACCGGAAAAACAAACGAGAGAAATTTGCTGCCCCGATCGCGGAATATTCCATTGGCAGGTGCCGATAGGGTCTGATAAAAATCGCTGCGCTCGCTCATAAGGGTAAAAAAAAACAGGCTGGGGGCCTGTTGTTTTACATTTTAAGTTTCTTTTCTATTTCATCGACATAATGCCTGAAGTTTTTATCGGTCTCCTTTAGGTTGTTTACCGTTTTACAGGCGTGCAGAACGGTAGCATGATCCTTATTTCCAATTTGTGCACCTATGCTGGCAAGGGAGTATTTGGTCATTGCCTTCGAAAAATACATGGTCAGCTGACGGGCTTGTACGACCTCTCTTTTGCGCGTTTTTGCCTGAAGGGTATCTACAGGCATGTTAAAATAGTCGCAAATCACCTTAGATATGTATTCGATTGAAAGTTCACGTTTCGAATTTTTCACCAACTTATTGATGAGTTTGCTGGCCAAATCAAGGGTAATTTCCTTTTTATTAAGCATTGATTGGGCAAGAAGGGAAATCAGGGCTCCTTCGAGTTCCCTTACATTGTTTGAAATGTGCGATGCAATGTATTCCAGAACTTCTTGCGACAATTCGATACCATCCTTGTAAACTTTCCTTTGGAGGATTTCCATTCGGGTTTCAAAGTCGGGTACAGTCAGATCGGCAGTGAGTCCCCATTTAAAACGCGACAAAAGGCGTTGCTCCATTCCCTTTAATTCGATGGGAGGCTTGTCGGACGTTAAAATAAGCTGACGGCCAGTTTGATGCAGGTGGTTGAAGATGTGAAAGAAGGTCTCCTGTGTTTTCTCCTTGCCCGCAAATTCGTGCACATCGTCGAGAATGAGCACGTCAATCATCTGATAGAAGTTGAGAAAATCGTTTCGGTTGTTGTTTCGTGTGGCCTCGGTAAACTGAGTTTGAAATTTGTTGGCATTTACGTACAACACAATTTTGTCGGAGAATTTGTTTTTAACCTCGATGCCAATCGCCTGAGCCAAATGGGTTTTTCCAAGTCCTGAGTTACCATAAATCATCAATGGGTTAAAAGCGGTACCTCCCGGGTTTTGTGAAACGGCGTAGCCCGCACTTCTGGCAAGTCGGTTACATTCTCCTTCGACAAAATTTTCGAATGTGTTTTCTTGTTTTAGCTGTGGGTCGATCTGTAACTTCTGTATGCCGGGGATGACAAAGGGGTTTTTGATGGGTGCTTTGTCGTCGGTTCCCATCGGCAGGTTTAGGGGGTTGTTCTGCAATTTGAAATTATTGTTGGTTGGGTACTTAACGGTGTAAGGAGCTTCGTTTGGCTGAGATCCCATTACTACATTGTACTCCAATTTTGCACCTGTACCTAATACGATACGAAGCGTTTTTCGCAAGATGTCAATAAACTGTTCTTCGAGATACTCGTAGAAAAAAGCGCTTGGGACTTGAATAGTTAATACTCTGTCCTCCAACCTTACCGGAACAATTGGCTCAAACCAAGTTTTAAAACTGCCACTGGGAACATTGTCTCTTATAATATGCAGACAACTCTCCCACGCAGTCCAATGTTCTTTATTCATAATTGGATAGCTGGTTTCAAAAATTTGAACAATAAGGCTAATTATTGTGTACTGTTTCCGGAACAAAAATTGTAAAAAAATACTGTATAAAAAAATAGAATTTTACTTGAAAAAGTCAATTTTATTATATCAAATTCTATTTCAATACTTTGAGGGGCAGAATATTTTATTATTTATTAAGTGCTTGTATATCAGATATATAACAATAAGGCACTGGGTGATAGTGATTTAACTTATTGGGACTCTTTGGGTAGCCGCCGACCCTTGAAAAATTTGAGAATATCCTGAAACCCTTTTGGTCAGCGGATTTGTCGCAAAGCTCTCTCCAATTTGATGTTTTTACCCTCCTTGAAAGCAACAATTTCGGCGTTGGGAAAACTTCGGTTTGCCTTTTGCCTCTGCTCTTCTGCTTTTGAGAATGTGTAAGAGCCTCCGGCCAGATACGTGTAAACCCCACCAATGTAAAACTCCTCCAGATTTTCGAGTCCTTCGAACATAGGGTGGGTTAAGGGAATTTGCTGTTGTGCCGAAATCAGGTGGACCTTAAACACAATGTTTTTGGCCATGGCAGCTGCACTGTTGTCGCCTGCGTTGATGTAGATCTCTCTCCCTAGGTTCAGGGCCGAAAGCTGCAGGTACCGTCGTGGATTCTGACGGATATCGTTGAGTAGGTGTGTTAGGCTAACGGTTACATCATCCAGATGGTTGTAAAGGGCATCGTCGTGGAACAACAGTCCCAGCGAATTTTCGCCCGATTCTACCTTGGCCAATAGTTCCGAAACCGAACCAACAATATCGGAAACTTCGTTCATGATTGGGGCCAATGGCAACCTTGAGAGGGTATCGCTGATGGCATTGAGATTGATCATTATGGAGTCGAACCGGCCCAGGTTGTTTCGAAAACTTTCTGTTATCGATTCTGTATTGCGGGTTAGCCTGCTGATGGTTGCTCTTTCGGCGGATACCAACTCAGCAAGATCGGCCGATGCCCCTTCAATGTTGGAAATGGTTTGATTGATGTTCTCAAAACTTTCGGAGAGGTTTTTTCGGGCATCTTCATTGAATATGACCGTCAGCACCGTGATGGCCGAGTCGATGGTTCCCAGCAACTCTTCAGCTTTGTATTTTAGTGGCAATATCTGAAGGCTTACTTGTTCCATTAAATCGCTTTCGATATCGCTTATAAGGGTGTCGCCGGGTGCATGGTAGGTTTCCATGCCGCTGTAGACCAATTTAATGGCACGTGTACCCATGATATCGCTGCTTACAATCTGGGCTACCGATTGCAATGGAATATCAAAATCTTTATCGATGAGCAGTGTCACCAGCAACCGGCCACTCCGGTCGGGTATAAAAGAAACCGTTTTTACACTCCCAATTTTGTACCCATTTATGGTAACATGACTCGATTCGGTTAAGCCGTCGACACGGTCGTACACCACATAATAGAGACTGACTGGTTTGAAGAAATCCTGTCCTTTAAGGAAGCTTAGTCCCCAAAACAACATAAAGAGGGCAGACACCATTACAATACCCAACTTCAAAAACTTAACTCCTTTCATAACCGGAAATTTTGGTAAAGTTACCGAATTATTGCGCACCACGCGGAAATCGTAATACTATTCGCGGGCGAGACGGGCATTGCCATTCTCTACCACCACCACAAAAGCGTCGCTGAATTTCGATCTAATGCGGTTCCGGGCACCTACTGCTTCGCTGTATGTGGCAAATCTGCCTGCTATGTATTTTTGTATGTTTCCCTGCTCAAGGCGGGTAACTCCCTGCTCTCCTTTAAACTGTGTGGCATTGGGTGGCAATACCTGACTTAGGGCTGCTATCTGAACACCATACCAACGTTGTAAATCAGTGTTGTTTGTGGCCGGTGGTGTTGGCCGGGTGGCAGCAGTTGGGGTGTTCTGGACTGGCGCAGGGGTCTCTAATTGGGAGGCAACAGCAGCCTGTTGTGAACCAACTGTGGCGGGTCTTTCCGTCTGTGCGGTTTGAGTCCTTGCGGCGGGTTCTGCAGCTGGGCGGGCGGTTGAAGGGGTACTGCGATCGTTCCCGGAAATGGAGAAGTTGCTCCTAAGGTCGATTTGCTTTTTGTAGCTACTGAACGCCTTAAAGATCGATTCTGAAAGCTGCTCCTGTCCTTCGGCCGAGGCCATATACCGCCTTTCGTCGGGGTGGCTGATGAATCCAACTTCGACCAATACACTGGGCATACTGGCCCGGCGAAGTACCAAGAAGCCGGCCTGCTTAACCCCTCTGTTGTTCGGTCTTAGGTGGTTGCTGAAACTTTCCTGAACGTATGCTGCCAGCTCGATGCTTTGCGACTGATATTCCGACTGCAGGTGTTCGAACATTATGTACGACTCGGCTTCGTTGGGATTAAACCCCTCATAGTTTGTGGTGTAGTTTTCTTCGAGTAAAATTACAGCATTCTCCTTTTTGGCAACCTCAAGGTTCTCTTGGCTTCGGTGCAAACCGAGGGTAAAGGTTTCGGTACCGCGCACCGATGGGGTCGATACATAGTTGGCATGCAGCGATATGAAAAGATCTGCTTTGTTGCGGTTGGCTATGTCTGCCCGCTCAAAAAGTGGTACAAATATGTCGCGGTCTCGGGTATATATGACCCTGACTTCTGGAAAGGCGGCTTTTATTTTGTTGCCCAATTTAAGGGCAATGCTGAGTACGATATCCTTTTCCTGCACACCTCCTGAAACTGCACCCGGATCGCGTCCGCCATGACCGGCATCTATTACCACAGTTTTCAGACTGCCGTTAACTGCCGTCTGGCCGTTCGATGCTCTATTAGGGAAAAGCAAAATAAATATTAGAAGATAGCAAAGCAAGGGGTAGTGCTTAGAATGCATAATTGGATTTTTACAAATCAACGACAAAATTAGAAATCACTGCGACTTGTACAATACACTTTGGCCTAATAATCCATTGTCGCAATGAGCCACGCATTTTGGTCTGGGTTTGCGGTGCAATGAAAAAGGACCAAAATATTCATTTAATTTGCGCGTTAAGAACAGAAGTCGCCACCTAATTTCTATTTTTGTAACTGCTGGCGAAAGCTGGTTTAGCGAACGAATGATTTGCGGAAGTTACTTGTTATATATATAGGTCTGATTCTGACCCTGGCTGCAAATGCACAGGAGTTCCCTGACAGTCTCCGGCAGTCTGGTCGTCAGCTTGACGATACTACTGGGTTTTACCTTTTGCTGAGGGATACTACGATTATTGGTGAAGATATACCAATGGATACCCTGCAGGCAAAGAAGGAGCCCAATATTGTGTTGGAAGCTACCATTGAATACGATGCCCGCGACTCCATTATTTTTGATGTTGAATTACAGCGGGTTTTTCTCTATGGTGCCGGCATGGTGAAGTATATGGAAATTGAGCTCACCGCCGATTATATTCTGCTGAATCTCGAAAGTAGAGAGGTTTATGCTGAAGGTGTTCCCGACTCTACCGGAACGATAATAGGGAAACCGGTTTTTCAGGATGGATCTGAAAGATTTGAATCTGGGACTTTGCGCTACAATTTTGAAACCAGCAAGGGTATAATAACCGAAGTGGTTACCGAACAGGGCGAGGGATTTGTTCATTCAGAAAGGGCCAAACGCATTTCGGCCGATGCCTTTATACTTCAGCAGGGAAAATATACCACCTGCGATGCCGATCATCCTCATTTTTATCTTTATCTGTCGAAAGCCAAAGTAGTCTCGAACAATAAGATCATCACCGGGCCCTCCTATATGGTTTTGGAGGATTTCCCGCTCTACTTTCCAGTAATTCCCTTTGGTTATTTTCCTAGTTCGCCGCGGTATTCGAGTGGTATTCTTGTACCGTCGTACGGCGAAGAGGCCAATCGTGGATTCTTCCTTCGTGAGGGGGGCTACTATTGGGCAGCCAATGATTTTTTCGATTTGTCGTTGCGTGGAGATATCTATTCAAAAGGTTCCTGGGCTTCAAAATTGCACAGCAACTACCGGGTAAGGTACCGTTTCAGTGGGGGCCTCGACTTTCGCTATGCAGTGAACATATACGGGGAGCGGGGTCTCGACAATTATCGCCGTTCTCCTCAGTTTCAGGTTATGTGGTCGCACAGTCAGGATGCCAAAGCCAACCCAACTCGAAATTTCAGCGCCAATGTAAACTTCTCGACCAGTGGCTACGATAAACAGAATGCTCTTTCTTCTGAAAGCTATCTGCGTACCCAGAAATCATCGAGCATTTCTTACGCCAAACGTTGGGAGAACAGTCCTTTAAGTATGTCGGCGAACCTGCGGCACTCTCAAAACTCAATGGACACTACCATTACATTGTCGTTGCCAGAGATGACCTTCAACGTCGCCAAAATATATCCGTTGCGCATGAAAAACAGAGTAGGTCAGGCGCAGTGGTACGAAAAATTTGGCTTTAGCTATTCGGCCAATATGCGCAATACCATCACCGCAAAAGAGTATGAACTGCTTCAAAAATCTTTTGCCACCGATTGGAAGAATGGGGTCCAACACAACTTGCCCATTTCGCTGCCCAATTTCAACCTTTTTAAATTCATCAATGTAAGTCCGGGTATCAGTTACAACGAGCAGTGGTATTTCAAGAGCATTGAGAAGAGCTATTTCCCCGATCAGGTTTTTACCGACGAGCGAGGAAGGACTTCCCATGTAAAAACCGACACGATTGCTGGACTAAAACGTAATTACCAGTATGCCTACAGCCTGAGCGCTTCCACCAACCTTTATGGTATGTACATGCCGCTCAGTTCCAACTCCCGTATCAAGGGCATCAGACATAAAATTACCCCCTCGTTGGGTTTTAGTTACAACCCCGATTTTGGAGATCCAAGGTTTGGTTTTTGGCGGACCGTGCAGGTTGACTCTACCGGGCGCACCGAACCCTATTCCATATTTGAGGGAGGTTTGTATGGAACTCCTGGCCGGGGTGCTGCGGGTAATATATCGCTATCCATTTCCAATAACCTTGAGATGAAGGTGGCCGACCTAAGTGATACAACGGACGTGAACAAAACCAAAAAGGTCAAACTTATAGACAATTTTAGTGTAAACACCTCCTACAACATGATTGCCGACTCCCTCAACCTGTCGCCTATCAATATCCGTGGTAGAACCACCATTCAGGGTGTAGGAATCAATTTTGGAACAACCATTAATCCCTATGCAACCAACTCACGGGGTCAGGTAATCAATCAATTCGCTTGGACGCAAAATAGTGGTTTGGCCAAACTTGGAAACATTGCCAACACCAATCTTTCGTTTGGAATGCAGTTTAATTCCAAGCAGGGTCAGCGCGAATCGGACGCGGCAAGGCAAGCGGTTGAAGATGACAATCTGCTGCCAGGCGATTTCAGAGATTATGCCGATTTCAATATTCCGTGGACTTTTGGTTTCGATTACAGTTTTAATTACAACCGCCCCAATCCAAACGAAAAGGCGAGAATCTCCCAAACCTTGAACCTTCGTGGTAGTGTAACCCTAACCAAACAGTGGCGCATCAACATGAACACCAACTACGACATTACGGCCAGGGCATTCTCTTTTACCAATTTCAGTGTTTACCGCGATCTGCATTGTTGGGAAATGTCGCTCAACTTCGTTCCTTTTGGAAACATGAAAAGCTACAGTTTTAACCTTAATGCCCGTACATCGATGCTCAAGGATTTAAAAATAAGCAAACAGAGAAGCTTCTTCGATAACTTTTAGCCCCAATGTTGCTGTATTTATCGACAGTTGGTTGGAGCTGAGCAGTCCATGAAAATTTGATCCTAAAAAATAAGCCTATGAAACGAGTAATTTTAACAGAGCTTGCACCTGTGCCTGTAGCACCTTACAGTCAGGCTATTGAGATGAATGGAATGCTGTTTGTTTCCGGTCAGGTTCCTTTGAATCCAAACACCGGCAAAGTGGTGGAGGGTGGCATTCATGAGCAAACAGTTCAGGTGATGGAAAACATTGGTGCCATACTAACCGCTGCCGGCTATGAATTCCGACATGTTGTTAAAGCTACCTGTCTGTTGAGCGATATGGCCGATTTTTCGGGCATGAATGGTGTATATGGAAAGTATTTCCCAAACGATCCGCCCGCCCGTGCAGCATTTGCTGTAAGGGAACTTCCTTTGGGTGTAAAAATTGAAATTGAAGTGGTGGCCATGAAGTAAAGATAAAGGCTGCCTCGTTGGAGACAGCCTTTATTATATAGCATAAGGTTATGGTTACTCAGCAACCACTTCCATATCTACTTCGGCATAAACATCTTTGTGTAACTTGATCTTAACGGCGTAGTTGCCTACCTCCTTAATGTGATCGTCGGCTACAACAATTTGCTTGCGCTCAACTTCATAACCACTCTTGTTGATAGCCTCGGCAATCAAGAGCGGGGTAACCGATCCGAAAATCTTACCAACGCTGCTGGCCTTAACCCCAATGGTTATTTTCAATTTATCCATACGGGTTGCCAATGCTTCGGCATCCTGTCTGATTTTCGCTTCTTTGTGAGCCCTTTGACGGATGTTTTCGGCACGCACTTTTTTCGCAGAAGGTGTAGCAATAATGGCCATCTTCTGGGGAATGAGAAAGTTGCGGGCGAATCCATCTTTTACATTGATAATATCGTCCTTGTAGCCGAGCTTGTCGATATCTTGTTTTAGTATAATTTCCATGTTCCTTTTCTCCTCTAAATTATTTCAACATATCTGCTACGTATGGCAAAAGAGCAATGTGACGGGCCCTTTTGATGGAGCGTGCAACTTTTCTCTGAAACTTTAATGAGGTGCCGGTAAGGCGGCGTGGCAAAATTTTACCCTGCTCATTCAGAAACTTCTTCAGAAACTCGGGATCTTTGTAATCAACGTACTTGATGCCATTTTTCTTAAAACGGCAGTACTTTTTCTTTTTTATCTCCACCGATGGGGGCGTGAGATACCTGATTTCACTTGAATTTGCTGTCATAATTTTAAGCCTCCTTTTCTGATTTTTCTTTTTGTAAATTTCTTCTCTTCTGACTGTAACCAGCGGCGTGTTTGTCGAGCTTAACAGTCATAAAACGAATAATTTTCTCATCGCGCCTGAATTCGGTTTCAAGCTTTGCAACCAGAGCGGGATCGACTTTGAATTCGAACAGTTGGTAAAATCCTGTGGATTTCTTTTGGATTGGGTAAGCCAGCTTTTTCATGCCCCAGTCCTCTTCATGGATCATCTCTCCTCCGTTGGTGGTGATGATGTCCCTGAATTTTTTTGCCGTTTCCTTTACCTGTGGCTCAGATAAAACGGGTGTAACAATGAAAACGGCTTCATACTGATTCATCATTTGACATCAATTTTGATTAAACACTAAATTTTTAGTGGCGCAAAAGTATAAATAAAATGTTATTTATCAAACCTGTAGCACACGTTTTGAAGCATTTAGGTGCAAATGAAGCCATTATTGGGTCTGAAACAGTGTCATTAGATTCCTGTTTCACATCAACGCATCAGAATTGGCTGGTTAACAACTTATGCGTTTTCGCAGTTGCGCAATATGGCACGAATGTCATTGCACCGCTCGGAGCACACTGTAAACTGCTTGGATTGCCACAAATTGTGCCTCTTTTGTTTGTGAATCCGAAAACAATCTCTATTTTCGTGTTCGTACACGGAAAAGTATTCCGCATGCATTATGAGCTAAATCCATTTATGGTTACGTTAGGGAAATTCAGTTTTGGCATAGGAGACAGGTTTCAGCATCAAGGCGTAGCTCAGCTCCGGGCTTTGCAAAAGGCTGTGCAACTTGGTGTCGATATCACACCGGTTTGGAACAAAAGCAACCGCGAACATCTGCTGGTGCATTCAGAACCTCACGAAACACGCGCTGAAGCCAACAATGCCGTTGCTTTGCTCAAATGGAAAACCCCCTTTCTGGTGGATGCAGATCATATCAATCTGTCTAATGTCGACCGGTTTATTCCACATGCCGATTTCTTTACCATTGATGTGGCCAGCCATATTGGCAAAGCCCCTTCTTCCGATCTGTTATCTTGTTATTACCGGGCCATGCCTGATGCTGGAACCAAATATGTAATTCCGGGTCTGGAAAATTCCCTATTGGTAACCAAGGCACTACTCGACGAGATGGCTGCCAAATTTCTTTCAGCCATACACGAAGCCGCCAGCATATACCGCCATATAGCCTCGATTAAGGGAGCAGGGAATTTTGTGACTGAAATATCAATGGACGAAGTTTCTGAGGCGCAAACTCCTGTGGATATGTTTTTCATACTAAAGTTGCTTGCCAATTATGGAATTCCGGCGCAAACAATCGCTCCCAAATTTACAGGACGTTTCAATAAAGGGGTCGATTACATTGGCGATGTGAACAAATTTGCCCGCGAGTTTGAGGATGACATTCGGGTGATTGATTATGCGGTGCAAAACTTTGGACTTCCCGAAAATCTAAAGTTGAGTGTCCACTCCGGAAGCGACAAATTTTCGATTTATCCGGTTGTGGCCGAAATTATTGGCCGACTCAACAAGGGAATTCATGTTAAAACCGCTGGAACTACCTGGCTCGAAGAGGTTATAGGTCTGGCCTTGGCTGGAGGCGAAGCCCTCAATGTTGCACAGGAAATTTATACCAGGTCGTATGAACGTTTCGATGAGCTGTGTGCTCCTTATGCCGACGTAATTGACATTGACTACGCGCAACTGCCCTTGCCAAATGAGGTTCTCCAATGGGAGAGTGAGCAGTTTGCCACCACGCTAAGGCATATTCCCGATCATCCCAATTACAATTCTGGTTTCCGGCAGTTGATTCATGTTGGCTACAAAGTAGCCTCCGAAATGGGGACTCGCTATACCGATCTTCTCAAAAAGCACCACGAAATTATCGGAACCTGTGTGGAAGAGAACATCTTCGACCGACACCTAAAACGACTCTTCAACCTTTAAGTCAAAGAAAATGAGGTCATTTATTCACGACGATTTTTTGCTGTGCACCGAGTCTTCAAAGGGTTTGTACCACGAATATGCAGCCAATTTGCCCATTTTCGACTACCATTGTCACATTCCTCCTATAGATATTGCACACGATCGCTCATTTGCCAATCTTACTCAAATATGGCTGGCCGGAGATCACTATAAGTGGCGGGCCATGCGCACCAATGGTGTTGCAGAAAAGTATTGTACGGGGGAGGCATCCGACTGGGAAAAATTTCAGCAATGGGCTGCCACCGTGCCCAACACGCTCAGAAACCCTTTGTACCATTGGACCCATTTGGAATTAAAGCGGTTCTTTGGAGTCGATATTTTATTGAATTCCGATACCGCCCGCGAAATATGGGACCATTGCAACCGGCAATTGAATACTCCGGATTTTTCGGTAAAGAACATTGTGCGAAAAGCCAATGTTCATACCATTTGTACTACCGATGACCCGCTCGACTCGCTCGAACACCACCAAAAGATCAGGGAAAGCCAGTTTGAGGTGAACGTTTTGCCTGCATGGCGCCCCGACAGAGCTATGGCTATTGAGAATCTGGAAGACTTTAATGACTATGCAAACCGACTTGGAGCATTAACCAACATAGCCACCGATACTTTCGACCATTTTATGGCTGCCTTGGAAATCAGACATCAATATTTTCACGACCAGGGTTGTCGGCTTTCCGATCATGGTCTTGAAACGGCCTACGCGAACGACTATTCCCTAATCGAGATTCGTGATATTTTTAATAAAGCACGGGCTGGTAAGGGAGTTTCCAAGGAAGCAGTCTTTCAATTCAAATCTTGTATGCTGCACGAATTTGGTTTGATGGACCATCGGAAAGGTTGGACCCAGCAATACCATATAGGTGCTTTAAGAAACAACAATTCCCGTATGTACAGGAATTCAGGACCGGATATCGGTTTCGACTCCATTGGCGATTTTGAAGTTGGACGGGCACTTTCCCGCATGCTCGACCGACTGGATGAAAAAAATCAACTTACCAAAACCATCCTCTATAACCTTAATCCACGCGATAATGAACTGTTTGCTACCATGATCGGAAATTTTCAGGATGGATCGGTTCCCGGTAAAATCCAGTTTGGATCGGGTTGGTGGTTTCTCGACCAGAAGGATGGCATGGAGCGACAGATTCAGGCTTTGTCGAGCCTAGGCCTTTTGAGCAGGTTTGTGGGCATGTTAACCGATTCGCGAAGCTTTCTCTCTTATACACGCCATGAATATTTCCGCAGGATTCTCTGCAATATTCTGGGAAAAGAGATGGAGAGTGGGGAGATTCCCTCCGATATGGAGCTGGTAGGGGGTATGGTTAGAAACATCTGCTTTCACAATGCAGAAAACTACTTTGGTTTCCCAAAAAATATATAGATTGTTGAAATTTTAATGGTTTTGTAATTTATCGAAATCTTTTTTTTGTTCTTTAAAATACCTTACTGCCAAACCAAACGGTGGCAACTGCACGATGGGTAGTCTTCATGCAGTAGGCTACGGCAGAGCTTTGTTTTCTGTCCTAATTTTGCTACAACAAACCGGCATGGTTTGTATTTCAGTCCATTCATCTCTAATTAGGTATTTTCTTTAAACCCGACCAAAATGAACCATAAAACCACTTTTTTACTACTGCTAACAGTTGCTATGATGTACGGATGCAATGTGCAGGATGGCAGAGAGCTTAAGCTGGCCCACGGATTGCCTACCGATCACCCAGTGCACCATGCTATGGTATTTATGGCAGAGCGAACAGCAGAGCTGTCAGACGGTAAACTCACCATCGAAGTCTATCCTGCCGGGCAGCTGGGTTCGGAACAACAGTGTGTTGAACTTCTGCAAATTGGTAGTCTGGCCATTACCAAGGTTTCGGCTGCGGCCATGGAGAGTTTCGCCGATGCCTACAAGGTTTTTGGGTTGCCCTATATTTTTCGTTCAAAAGAACACACCTTTTCGGTGCTCGATGGCGATGTTGGTCAGGATATTCTCGTGAGTACTGCCGATAAATGGATCAGAGGACTCTGTTATTACGATGCTGGGTCCAGAAGCTTTTACACCAAAAATAAACCAATTCATCATCCCGATGATCTTGCTGGTTTGAAGGTCAGAGTTATGCAAAGCGTAACGGCAGTGGAGATGATCCGTGCTTTGGGTGGATCGGCTACCCCTATCTCATGGGGAGAACTCTATACTGCACTGCAGAGCGGCGTGGTGGATGGGGCCGAAAACAACCCACCAAGTCTCTACACTTCACGCCACTACGAAGTATGTAAATTTTATTCGATCGACGAGCATACCACCATTCCCGATGTCTTGATTATAGGTCAGAAAACTTGGGACAAACTTTCGGCTCAGGAACAGGAATGGATACAACAGGCTGCCGATGAGTCTGCTGTTTTACAACGTGAACTTTGGGCCGAGTCGGAAGAACTCTCCATGCGCGAAGTAATTGCAGCAGGGGTGCAGGTAAATTACCCCGATAAGCAACCTTTCATCGACCGGGTTCAGCCGCTGCTTGAATCGTATCGCAGCCATGCCGAGATCTACAGCTATATTAAGCGAATCCAGGCTATAGAGTAGATATTTGTTTAGATGAATAAATTTATGTTTTTGATATATAGTATATTATGAAGGTAAGAAAAGCAATAGAGAAAGGACTGGAATGGACACTGGTTTTTTTTATGAGCCTGTTGGTCATCGATGTCTTGTGGCAAGTGGCCAGCAGGTATATAATGCAATCGCCAAGCAGCTTTACCGATGAGCTGGCCGGCTACCTGCTCATTTGGGTTGGTCTTTTGGGGGCTGCATACGTAGCAGGGAGACGAGAGCATCTTGCCATCGATATATTGCTTCAACGCAGCAAACCTGAAACCCGTTATCGACTCGAAATTGTCATTACGCTCCTGATAATTCTATTTGCTATTTCGGTACTGGTTGTTGGTGGATCGTGGCTTTCCTATTCGAGGTTTTATCTATCGGTTACCTCGGCTGCCCTGGGTCTTCCATTGGGATTTGTATACCTGGTGCTGCCTATAAGCGGACTGCTTATTGCCTATTTTGATATTGATCACCTGATGGGGTTACTTAAACAAAATCGCAAAAATTAGGGATATGGATTATTTGGAAATTATATTGCTGGTGGTCAGTTTTGTATTGTTGTTGCTTATGGGCGTACCCATTGCTTTTAGCATTGGGATTGCAGGCATCATTACCATGTTGGTTAGCATTGATCTACTGCCAGCACTTACCACTTTTTCGCATCGCATGGCCACCGGCCTCGATAGTTTTGCTATGTTGGCCATTCCCTTTTTCATCCTTGCCGGCAATATCATGAACAGTGGTGGTATAGCCATACGTCTAATCGATTTTGCACGGGTGCTTGTGGGAAAGATTCCCGGCGGTTTGGCTATGGTGAATGTTACGGCAAACATGCTCTTCGGCGCCATATCCGGTTCGGCTGCAGCCTCTGCTTCTGCCATCGGAAGCATCATGGGCCCCGAAATGAAAAAGGAGGGTTACCCTGTAAACTTTAGTACAGCCGTTAACATTACTTCGGCTACCACAGGTTTGTCGATACCGCCCAGCAATATTCTCATCGTATATTCCTTGGCAAGCGGGGGGGTATCCATAACCGCTCTTTTCCTGGCAGGTTATCTTCCCGGATTGCTTACAGGTTTTGGTATTATGCTTACCGCCATGAGCATGCTGGTGTACAAAAAGAATGGTCTGGCTGCAATGGTGAAAACACTGGGCGTGGTAACTGCAATTATATTGCTGTTGTTTACGCTTTTTCAGGCAATATCTTGGTCGGTGAATACCCTTCCAACTTCTGCAAACCAAGTGATTGGTATAACTGGAGCGCTGGCACTCGTTGCGGGTTTTGTTGTGCTTACCCTTAAAAACAAAACCGATGCCCTCCATGGCGCAAAAAAATTCTTAGATGCCATTCCCAGTCTCATGTTGCTTGTAATCGTAATTGGGGGTATTGTGGCTGGGGTCTTTACAGCCACTGAAGCCTCGGCGATAGCAGTTCTCTATTCCCTGATACTCGCCTTTGTGTACCGCGAAATTTCTATAAAGGATCTGCCGGATATTGTTTTGAGGTCGGTAAAAACTACCGGTATTGTTCTGTTTCTTGTAGCCACAAGTATTGCACTTTCATGGATTATGGCTTACGAAAATATTCCACAAAATGTAAGTGCCGGATTGCTCGCTTTTTCCAACAACCCTATAGTGATCTTATTGGTCATCAATTTGATTTTGCTTTTTGTGGGAATCTTCATGGACATGACGCCGGCCGTTCTAATCTTTACCCCGATTTTCTTACCAATAGTGTCGGCAATAGGGGTTGATCCGGTGCACTTTGGTATCATCATGGTACTAAACCTTAGTGTTGGTTTGTGTACTCCTCCTGTAGGATCTGTTCTGTTTATTGGTTGCAGCGTTTCTGGCTTGAGCATCGAGAAGGTGATAAAACCTCTGATACCTATGTTTGTGGCTATGGTAATTGTTTTGTTGCTCGTAACCTATCTGCCCCAAATCTCACTTTGGTTACCCCGTACGTTTGGATTCTAGCAGAAAGTCTGTCATCTGCTGATAGTCGTCGATAATCCAATCGGCTTCCGATTGGTCCTGATGTTCGGCTCCGGGACCATTGTATGCAATGCAAAACATTCCGGCCCGCTTGGCTGCTCTAATTCCGTTGGTAGAATCTTCAATGGCCAAGCAATGGGTAGGATCGATTCCTAGTTTTGAGGCGGCAAGCAGGAACAGATCGGGTGCAGGTTTGCTGTTGTCATTGGTCATGGTACTGTTGACAACCTCCTTGAAGTAGCTCGCCAGTCCGGTTTTATGAAGCACCAGATCGATTACCCGGGGGGTTGAAGAGGTTGCCAATGCAAGTGGATAGCCCTGCTGATGCAGCAAATCAATGAGCTTGACAACTCCCGGCATGGTTTCCATGCGTTCTATTTTTCTATACTCGTTAAGGGTATCCTCTTCGCATAAAAGGGTAAGGGTTTCTGCACTTTGTGGAAGAACGTGGTTTGCTTTTATTTTTTTCCACATTTCGAAAGTCGCTGTTCCCTGATAGGTAATATGTTCTTCAAGCGAAATGATCAATCCCAACTCCCTGAATATTCTCGCCTCTTGCTGGCTGTAAAATGTTTCGCTATCGATCAGGACGCCGTCCATATCGAAGACAACGGCTTCGAATTTTGGTACATATGGATGCTCACTCATAAGTTTCTTCCTTGTTGTATTCCTAAAAAATATTATATGGTGCTAACAAAATGTCGTCGGTCCAGATTTCTGTCGCAGCGTTATCGCGTTTTCAGAATTGAGCCCAAATATACAATGCAAAGAGTCAAAGCACAAGGCGTTTCGGTTGTAACAGATACTATTGTGGACAAACCTTCTGAAGCGTATTTACTATTGAAGAAAGCTACAATAAAACTGTGCTCAGAAACCAAATAAAAGCCATAGATACAGTTCCCTGCAAAAGGGTGGCCATAGAGTGGGCTCTGTACCCGGTGGAAACATCCATCCCCGAGAACTGGGTAACGACCCAGAAATAGCTGTCGTTGGCGTGCGAAACCGTCATGGCACCGGCGCCAATTGCCATAATAACAAGCGCCATTCCGGTATGGCTGTCAAGTCCCATGGTTGCTAAGAGGGGTGCCATAAGCGCCGAAGCTGCTACCATGGCAACCGTACTTGAGCCCTGTGCGGTTTTAAACAGAGCTGCAACTATAAATGGTAAAAATATACCAAGCTGATAGTGAGCCAGCATGGAACCCAGGGCATCCGCAATGCGCGTTTCGCGCAACACTGCACCAAAGGCACCTCCAGCACCTGTAATAAGTAGGATAGGGGCTGCCACCAATATACCTTCCTTTATCCAATCGCTTACAATGATGCTCTTATCAGCAGGGAAAAGCAGAAATACCGATACCAACCCCAGTGCGAGCGCATTTACCGGTTGCCCTGCAAAATTGATCATCTCTTTTAACAATCCTTCAGGGGGCCAGGCGGGAAAGAGCTGTGCAATTGAACGCACGGCTATCAAGAGTATGGGCAGCAGTATGGGCATCACTGCTTTCCATGCAACCGGAATTTTTCGCTCTACCAGATCTTCACGTTCACGAAGTTGCTCGGATACCGCCTTGAAATTTCGACCTGCATAGAGGGCCCATACAGTGCCGGTGAGCATGGCAACTAAGGCTACAGCCAATCCTGAAAGAATTACCCTCCCCAAGTGATCTTCCATGCCAAGGTTGCCGGCTGCTGCAATGGGTCCTGGGGTTGGGGGTACCAGGGTGTGGGTTGCATAGAGACCTGTTGCCAGTGCTACAGACAGGGTAATTGACTTTGCTCCGGTGCGCAGTGCGAGTGACTTTCTAACAGACGACAGAATTACATAAGCCGAATCGCAGAATACCGGAATGGATACCAGGTATCCGATCAGCGACATAGCTAGGGTAGGGAATCTTCGACCGGCAAGGGCAATGATGATGTCGGCAATTTTAATGGCAGCACCTGATTTCTCGAGGGCTACCCCGATAAATGTACCCAATACAATGACCAATCCGATGCTGCCCATTAGGCTTCCAAACCCACCGCTCACAATGGAGGCTATTTCGGGTAGTGGAATTCCGGCGGATATGGCTGCAAAATAGGAGGCAGCCAGCAACACCAGAAATGGATGGATTTTTAAGCGCGAAGTGCCGAGAATTATGCCGGCCACCGATATAAGCAAGATGACCAGTAACCAGATATTCGATGTCATTTCGGTATGATTAATATATGGGTCTTTCGTGATTCAAAGGACTATCAAACACAGCCGCAGATTAAATCTTCAGCGAGTGAGTCGAGCATCTCCTTAACCTTTGCTTTTTCAGCTTCGGTATCCTTACAATTGTCGCATTCGGGAAGCAGTAATGTTTCGTTGACCGTAAAACCACCATCTAGGAGTGGAATGCCGCAAACAAAACATTGAATTGATTGGTTTTTCATCGAACCGGATACGATTTTACAGGTAAATATAACGCCTCCCCGAATTAAAACCGACTGGGTAGTTTAAAAAACTGAAATTTATCTGTTCTTCTTTAAGCTTAATTGCAACAGAAAGGGCTTTAGGCTTCCTTAGTAGTTTTGGTATGAAAGGGATTGTAGCAACAAATATTTAAAACCATTTTCAAGACCATGCACAATTAACTACATTTGCACGTTAAATTGTAAGAACAAATCTGCTACGATATATGGCATTTATC
>CAYGIQ010000041.1:0-17825 GCA_964349885.1 uncultured Prolixibacteraceae bacterium
GCAATCTGCTTCTCGTAAATCCAGGTTCGTCCTTCATCTTCAGACAGGGAAACCGTAAGCCGATGTCTTCCGGTTTCGGTGTCGTTGTTTATCAGCAGCCAATGGCCATTGGCAGTGGTAACAATATCGCACAAAGTACCCGAATTGGGAATGTCGGTATCTCTTACATTGGACCAGCTTTCTCCATTGTCGGTTGAACGGCTAAAATGCAGCCGTTTGGGAGGGAATCCATTGTCGCGCATGTAGGCTACCAGGTCGCCAGAAGAACATTGCGCAATGGCAGGCTGAATATTTCCACCACCCACCAGCGGTGTACTACTTTTCCAGGTCTCGCCCCAGTCGTCGGTATAGGCCATAATCGAGATACTGAATCCATCGGAATAGAGTGGCACAATCATTCGGCCATTGTTTGTTATAATCGGTTTGTTGGCTGTTTGCCAGCCCATTCGTCTGAAATAGGGGTAGCCGAGGGTAGTCTCGTCCGATTGACCATCGAGCTCCATAACCCTGCCGGCTCTGAGCATGTTCTCGCCCTTTGCCATAGATTCAATATGGGCAGCATGGCTTTCCCACCGCGTTTTGTAGTCGCTCAAACCAGGCATTTGCGAAATATATTCGGTATAATCTGCCAACTGTTCTTGCACCGAAGCCACAAAAGGATCGTCGGGCTGAATGCCCCGTTCGGTTTTACCACCGGGTTTCATCAGTAAATTATCCTGCCAGTTCCATACCGGAGCTTCCTCCATATCGAGAAAGTCTTCACTGATTCGATAAACCAGCAGAGAGGTCTCCCATTGGTTGGCGATAATGGTCATCCACATAAGCCACAAACGGTTTTTGCCATCGATGAACAGAACAGGGTTGCAATCGGGAAATTCTTTGATATCGGCCAATACAAAGGGTGTACTCCATGCTTCGTGACCCTTCTTTTTTCGCGAACCCATTATGCGTACATCGTCGGCCCACCGTTCGCCACTTCCCTGAAACCAGCCGGCCAGCAGGTCACCATTGGGCAATGCCACGATGGTAGAACCGTGCACATGCTCCTGCTGCGGTGCAAAGATCTGTTCGGTTTCAAAAATAGGCACCAATTCGGCAGTGGGCTTATTTTCGACACCACAAGAGGAAACAACAAGCGTTGCTACGGCAATAACTTGTAGAAAAACAAAACGCCCCTTAAGGAAGGGCCAATGGATTATGGACAATAACTTTTTCATGCACATAGCTTTAATTTTTCTGTCAACGCCCTTTAAGCCGGTCCCCGTGTGGCTCCATGTTCGTTTCCCCAACCTTACGCTCAACCCAGGTATGTCCTGAATTAAGAGTAATCGTTGAAGAGAAACCCGCGATCCAAACTTCAAAACAGCCTAGGCAATGCAATTTGGTAATCTGCACAAAATAAGCAGCAACGTTCAGAAACACCTCCCCAATATTACTTTTTTTGCATTAATTTTTGGCATTGCCCGGCCTATAAAATTAAGTTAAACCCAATTGCAGATTTGGATCTACGCGCCAGCATAGCGGAAAATTGTGCGGCCAACAAATTATTGTATTTTTGCACCCATTAGCCGACAATTTTGTCTTTAAATATGCAGCCGCATAAGATTATATCCATTAGGCCATTAACCGACATTACATTTGTGTTGCGGTTGGAGCGAAATGATTTTGTATTTCGGGCCGGACAATTTATTATGCTGGAGGATCCCAAAACCCGACAACGGCGAGAATACTCGGTATACAGTGGTGAAAACGACAACTACCTAGAGGTGTTGGTTCGCAGGATTGATGGTGGATTGGTGTCGAACCGGCTTGGTCAGCTTCTGCCAGGCACGGAAGTTCTGGTAGACGGACCCTTTGGGTTTTTTACCTTAAGACCGGTTTCGATTGCCAACCACATCTGGATTGCCACCGGAACCGGAGTTAGTCCTTTTCACAGCTTTTCACGCACTTTTAGCGATATCAATTACCGGCTAATCCATGGCGTAAGAAACAAGAGTGAGGCATATGATCATGACCATTTTTTGCCCGACAGGGTAGTTCTGTGCACATCGGCCTCTGCACAGGGAGATTTCCCAGGCCGGGTAACGGGTTATCTTTCAGGTTATTCACCGCAACCCACAGATCTGTATTATTTGTGTGGAAACAGCCTGATGATTGGCGAGGTATTTGATTTGCTTACAAGCAAAGGTGTTTTGACCAACAATATTTATTCGGAGGTCTATTTTTAAATCAAATTGAGCAGGAATGTACCCATTAGAGTGCCTCCTCGAAGAAATAATCTATTGACAAATGAAGTATCACCTTATAACACTTGGATGCCAGATGAACCTATCGGATGGAGAGCGGGTAACCGCTGTCTTGAATGAGGCTGGCTATACCTGGACCGACAACGAGGAGGAAGCTGGTTTAATTGGTATTCTGGCTTGCTCCGTTCGACAGAAGGCCATCGACAAAGTATACTCCCGCATCCACAAATGGAATCAATGGAAAAACCATAAAAACCTAATTACATTTATTTCGGGATGTATGTTGCCCGACGACCATGAACGTTTTCTTAAACTTTTCGATATTACCTTTCAGATGAAGGACCTTCCTTCGCTGCCGTTAATGATAAGTCAATATGGGGTTACTACCCCTACTCATCTAAAATCGGGAATAGACCCTCACAACGAGAACATCGAAGCTTTTTGGGACGTACGGCCTGCCTATAAATCAGATTTCGAAGCTTATATACCCATACAGAATGGTTGCGACAAGTTTTGCACCTTCTGTGCGGTTCCCTATACCCGGGGGCGCGAGGTTTCCCGGCCTTCGGCCGAAATACTTGCCGAATTAGCGTTGCTTGTAAGCAAAGGTTATGCTTCGATAACTTTGCTGGGGCAGAATGTTAACTCCTATGGCCTCGATAAGAAAGGGAATGAAATCACCTTTGCACAGCTTTTGCGTGAAATTGGGGAGTTGGGCAACCGTTTAAACAAGGAGTTCTGGGTTTACTTCACATCTCCCCATCCCCGCGACATGAATGAGGAAGTGGTCGAAGTAATTGCATCGTATAAAGTTTTGGCCAAACAGATTCATTTGCCGATGCAGAGTGGCGACGACAAAGTACTGATGCGCATGAACCGGAAACACAATATGGAGAAATTCCGAACCATTGTTCACTCCATCAGGCGCCTTATTCCAGAAGCAACCCTGTTTACCGATATCATTGTTGGATTTACCGGAGAAACCGAAGAGCAGTTCGAAAATACCCGATTGGCAATGGAGGAGTTCAGGTTCAATATGTCGTACACCGCTATTTACTCCTCCCGACCGGGTGCTACCAGCCACCGGTGGTCGGACGATGTGCCCCTCGAAGAGAAAAAACGACGGCTCCACATACTGACCAACGAGCTTCGTAAGCACAATCTAATCTACAATAAGACCTTGATCGGACATACGGTTCGTGTTCTGGTGCGTGGAGCCGATCGAAAAGATGGCTTCCTAAGTGCACATACCGAAGGCAAACTGATTGTCCGGTTTGCTTCAACCGAAACTGCTTTGATTGGCCAGTTTGTCACCCTCCGCATTACCTCTGCTACCGACTTCTCGATGGAGGGCGAATGGGTGGATATTCCGGTTTTGGCTCCAGTGCAGGCATAAGCCAATGAACAACCATCAGGCAATAGCACTTTTGCTTCAACTTGAAGCAAAAGTGTTTATTCAGACCTCTATTTGATCTGTTTTAAGCGTGTTTGCACTAAAGATATCCCCACGATTTCATGACCTCAAAATTCTCCTCCATGCAATCTATTGGCAATTTACCCTGATAGGACTCCTGTTCGATTACAAACAAGGTTGTTCCTGAATCGCGCGCCAAATCAACAATCTCCTTCATAGGCAGCAGTCCAGACCCTACTACGGTACTTTCGTAGCTCTCGCCGTTGGCAGTGGACACCATATCCTTCACGTGGATATTGTCGTAACGGCCTGGATATTTTGCCAATAGATCTTTTGCCAATGCACCTGCTACATACATGTTGCCGGTATCAAGCTGCATAACTACCTTGTCGATATCGGTATTTTGCATCATAATGTCGAAAACAGTTTCGCCATTGAGGGTTTCACTGAACTCAAAATCGTGGTTGTGGTAACCAAAACGCATGCCCGACTGTTTGCATAGCTCACCGCACTTATTGAAGATCTCCATAAACCCGACCAGATCGTCGTAAGTCTGCCGCAAACTGCCATCTAACCATGGACTAACCACATACTCCTGACCCACATAGGCAGCATCTTCGACCAGCTTCTTCCAGTCGTCGGTGAAATCGCCGGCAACCGCATCCCAATGCTGACTGCCCAGAACAGTATGCCCTGAAGGCATTTTCATACCAAGGTCAGCCAGAACCTTTTTAAACTCTTCGGGCGTCCAGCCATAAAAGCGCTGGTTTAAATAGTTGGCATGTTCCACATGGGTATAGCCCATCTGGGCCAGACGGGTTAAGGTACCCAGAGGGTCCTGGCGCATCTCATCGCGCACAGAATAGAGCTGTAGTGCGGTTACCAGGTTGAGGGAGGCTGCGGGTTGCACACCTGTCTGACAGGCCAATCCGGGAATCAGTGCGGTGCCACCAATGGCAAGGGCACCAGCTTTCAAAAAATCTCTACGTGTTCTCATATTCAATTTGTTGGTAGTAAAATGTCAATGGCGTTTCTACGGTGAAGGGATTAAAATTAACCAATATTTTCGACCCCTGCAAAACTCATATTTTCAAGCATGTATAGGATGTTAGGCACCATCATGACGGAGCTGACCCAAACGGCAGGGGTGTAATGGATACTTAATCTGTTTATTTCCGGGACTGCGACTTGAGCTTGCTCCCTGAGTATTGCTTTCTTTGGATCAGCCGCTATAATGGTGCCCAAACGTATTCTCTAAACACGTTTCTGTTTGGGCAGCATGCGACATAAGTTGTCAAAACCTCAAAAAATTCCTCTTTATATATTAAAGGGGATTTGGGGGGTTCTAGGATTCTGAGTTACCAACCGATAACCCACACAAAAATTTCACCTACCCTGCAACGCCAGACAAGCTAGCCTGGAATTTGCTAATCATGGCATTCGCAGACAATCGAAAGTTAGTCCGATACACCCTTGCGATGGATTGCAGGAAATTGAAATCTTGAAGTGACAGAATCAGACTGGCCGCAAAAAACGAGGATTGGCTAAAGTGCTTTGAATGCGCGTGGATTAACATCGCGCATCATTTCGTAAATCACTTGGTAAATCTGCTCTACGTTGGGTTTAGAAAAGTACTCCCCATCAATGCCATAAGCAGGACGATGCTCCATAGCAGAAAGTGTGCGCGGTGCAGTTTCGAGGTAATCGAATCCATTCTGCTCCTCCAGCACTTTTTGCAGCATGTAGGCACATGCCCCGCCGGGAACATCCTCGTCGACAAACAAAACTTTACCCGTTTTTTGAAGTGAGTCGGCGATTCGATGTTGCACATCGAAAGGCATTAAGGTTTGCACATCGATAACCTCCACCGAAATATTGCGTCGTTCAAGCAGAGCAGCCGCTTTGATGGCATGGTTAACATTCCATCCATAGGTAACCAATGTTATATCCGATCCTTCGCATATAACCTCGGGGACCCCTAGGGGAACTCTAAACTCACCGAAATTTACCGGAGCCGGCTCCTTTACGTTGTAAGCTTTTAATGGCTCAATTACCAGGGCAGGATCGTTTGCCTGGAGCAAGGTATTGTACATACCTGCAGCCTGGGTCATATTTCTGGGAACACAAAGGTAAACTCCCCGCATCGAACCCAGAATCATCTGCATGGGAGATCCTGCATGCCAAATACCCTGCAGTTGATGACCGCGTGTTCGGACGATAAGTGGTGCAGCCTGTTTTCCCATGGTTCGGTACTGCAAGCTTGCCAAATCGTCGCTAAGGGTCGATTGAGCATAGATAAGATAATCGAGGTACTGAATTTCAGCAATGGGCCGGAATCCCCTTAGCGCAAGGCCAATTCCCTGACCAATAATGGTGGTTTCCCGAATACCAGTATCTGAAACCCGAACACTGCCAAATTGTTCCTGCATGCCCTTCATGCCCTGGTTTACGTCGCCCAGTTTCCCGGTGTCCTCTCCAAAGGTTACCAGCGTTGGATGTTTTTCGAAAAGCACCTCAAAGTTGCGGTTCAGGATCTCCGATCCAGTAATTTCATCGGGCACATCAGGATAGACAGTATCCAAAGCGGTTACCTTAACCGCCGAATCTGCTCCTTCTCGGTAGAGTTGTCGGTTGTAAAAATTGAAGCTTTGTTGGCCAAACTGGGTAAGCCATTCGGTGAGTTCAAGATACTCGGCCGATAAAACCTCCTTATCGAATAAGTCGAAAGAAATTCGGCGACCAAAACTGTACAGTGCTCTGCGGGTAGGAAAAATTTTTCCATTGATGGCCCCCAGTTCGCCGGTATAATCAAGCGACCCTTCGGAACGCAGTTGTATTCGGTTTACGATATTTTTGAGGGTCTTCGTCTCTTCGCGGTACCCTTCGGAATAGTTTTTCCATGCTGAATCGCGCGCCTGCCGGACGATTCTGGCCGCCTCTTTTTCCAATTTTTCGAGCAATTCAAGTTCGGCAATTCCTGACTCCAAAAGATAACTTCTGAATTGCTTAAGGCAGTCGTACTCCTGTTCCCACTGAAGGCGCTCCTTCGACTTGTAACGCTCGTGCGAACCGGAGGTAGAATGGCCTAAAGGTTGAGTAATTTCCTGGATATGAAAGAGAACGGGAACATGCCTTGTACGACAAATCTCAATACCACGGGCAAAGGTATCGACCAATGCCGGGTAGTCCCATCCCCGACAACTGAAAATTTCAATACCGTTGGTTCCCCGCTCTTTGCGAAAGCCCTTTAGTGCTTCAGAAATGCTCGATTTTGTGGTTTGCAGCTCAATGGGAACACTGATTCCAAAACCATCGTCGTACACTGCTACCGCAAGAGGAACCTGCATAACCGCAGCAGCATTGATGGTTTCGAAGAACATCCCTTCTGAAGTGCTCGCATCGCCTATCGATCCGAAAGCGACTTCATTGCCCGAAACATTGTTGTGCAAATGCTCCTTAAGCTCAGGTGACTGGCGCACCATCGACGACGCCTGTGCCAGGCCCAGCAGTCGGGGCATCTGACCAGCCGTTGACGAAATATCGGAGGCCGAATTATAACGTTCCATCAAATTGCTGATGACTCCGTTTTGATCGATGTTTTGTGTACTGAAGTGGTTGTTGAAGTTTCGTCCACCCGTTGATGGGTTTATCTCCAGATCGGTATCGCCATAAATCATGGCAAAAAACTCCTCGGGTTGTAAAAGACCCAATGCGAGCATAAAGGTTTGATCGCGGTAATACCCCGAGCGCCAGTCTCCCTTTCTGAAAGCCTTGGCATAGGCAATTTGGGCAAGCTCCTTGCCATCGCCGAAAATACCAAAATGCGCACGACCATTGTGCACCTCTCTTCTGCCCAACAGGCTCAGCTGCCGACTTAAAAAGGCGAGATGGTAATCGTTGAGGGCCTCGGCTGCCTGTAGCCGGTTTTCTTCAACTATGGCTGTTTCTTCAATTTGCATGATTCGATAATTTCGATGCATAGCGGCAAAATAACCTGACAAACCTACCAAAAATAGTTCCTCAATAACACCTTACAGGCTGATTTGTTTCGTTTACAGGCACATGGATTCAGCCCCCAAGACACATTTCCCAACTACTATAATGTCGATGCACAATGGGCTTACACCCCTTATCCACGGGCATTGTTCAGCTAAAAGGGGTTAATAATGGATTGTTTTCAAATAATTAACTAAATCGTATCTTTAGCACCAATTGCAAAACCCTTCATAACCTGAGTAAACATGATGCGAGGATCGTTAAAAAAGCCACCCGAGTTTGAAACTGATTTGAGCGGATTTCAGCTGTTTAAGAAACTGACCGAAGAGGAATTTAACCGCTTAAACTTCGAAAAATCTTGCGCCTACTACAAGAAAGGAACCATTTTGTACCGCGAAGGGAGCAGGCTTACCGGGTTTTTCTGTGTTACCCGGGGGATTGTAAAAATCTTTAAGACCGGCATGGATGGCAAGGAGCAGATCATCCGATTTGCCAAAAAGGGTGAAATCATTGCCTACCGCTCCTTGTTGAGTCAGGAGTTGGCGTGTACAACAGCCAAAATTATAGAGGAGGCTGTTTTGTGCCATATTCCCTATCAAACCTTGCTGTACCTTATTCAACACAACTGGCAATTTTCGCACCATATGCTGCAAATCGTTTGCCGTGAGTTACGCGAAGCCAACGACTATATCACCGACATTGCGCAGAAGTCGGTTAGGGAAAGGCTCGCCGAAGTCCTGCTGTTGCTGAAGGACAGTTTTGACCTTGACCCACAAAACACCCTGCAGATTTCGCTTACCCGCGAAGAGCTGGCCAATACCGTAGGAACTGCGACCGAATCGGTAATCAGGTTGCTGTCGGAGTTTAGGCAAGACAAGCTTATTGAACTCGATGGCCGGAGGATTAAGTTCATCAACATTCCGGGATTGCAAAAAGTGGCCGGAATATAAGCTCTCTCAACCCAAAGAAGCTGGCATGCAGGAAAGGCATCTCGACCGCAAAATATACTTTAACGAACAGTTCATCACTACCACTAAATATGTAATCCCTTATTTGGAAGAATACTTTTCGGCAGGAAAACATCGAAGGGTTATGGAGATAGGATGCGGAGAGGGAGGAAATTTGCTGCCTTTTCTCGATGCAGGATGCGATGTTACCGGAATCGACCTCTCTGCAGGCAAAATAGACAAGGCACGCATCTACTTTTCCGAGCATCCAAACCGAGGCAACCTCAAACTTATTTGCGACGATGTATACCAGCTGGATGATACAGCAGGCAGATTTGACCTGATTTTTCTGCGCGACGTCATCGAACACATTTATGACCAAGGGAAATTTCTTCATTTTGTGCTGCGTTTTCTAAAGCCCGGTGGAGTAATCTTTTTTGCCTTTCCGCCCTGGCAGAATCCGTTTGGCGGACATCAGCAAATTTGCCGCAACCGATTGCTATCGCACATGCCCTGGGTACATTTGCTGCCACGCTCAATCTACACCGCAATTCTCCAATTTGGAGGAGAAACCCAGGCTACCATCAATGCCCTGCTCGAAATCAGGGACACCCGCCTAACCATAGAACGATTTGAAACCCTTTTGCAACAGCAGCGGTATCGAATTTTACGCAAGTCGTATTATTTGATCAATCCCAATTACGAGGTGAAGTTTGGCCTAAAGCCACGTCTCGTTCCAGCTTTTCTAGGCAAAATTCCATGGCTTCGTAATTTCGTTACCACTACCGCATATTATTTGATCGATTTGCCCACAACCTAAGGAATGGAAGAGATTCAACAGCATTATGTACCTAGCGGCATTGTTCGGATAAGGCTTAGCAACTATGGTGCTGCCATCTTTGATGGAATCTCCAGCCGGTCGGCATTCAAACGGGCCATCAAAAGGGGTGAAATCTTTGTTAACGGAATGGTTGCGGGTACTGGTACACTTGTAAATTCTGGAATGGACATATCGTGGCATCAGCCCGATCGTACGCCAGCCAAAGCATACAGCTGCAAGGTAGAAGTTTTGTACGAAGACGACATTTTGGCCATAGTGAACAAACCAGCAGGATTGGTGGTAAGCGGCAATCGTTTCGACACTTTAGAGAATGCATTCAATGGCATTCTTCAACCATCGTTACAGCCCGATGCATTGAAGCAATTTCGTGCTGCACATCGACTCGATAAAGACACCTCGGGTTTACTGATAGTGGCTAAAACCAGCAGCAGCAGGCTACAACTCGGAGAAATGCTTGAACGCCGCGAAATCGATAAAACATATTTGGCAATAGTACTAGGGCAAACTCCAGAAGATGGGATCATCGACACGCCCATTGGTGGGAAAAATGCCGAATCGAGATTCAGGCGCATCGAACTGAGGCCTTCGCTCATAAGTGGCTGGTTATCGCTTCTGGAATTAAAGGCAATTACTGGAAGGAATCATCAGCTGCGCATTCATTTGTCGGAAATGGGATATCCAATTCTGGGCGACAAGTTGTATGGTGATCCCAGTTTTCTATTGCGGGGTAAAGGTCTGTTTTTGTTCGCCCAACAGCTCCATTTCAAACATCCCGTTTCTGGCGAACAAATTGACATGGTACTACCGGTTCCACGAAAATTCACCCGATTTCTCGATGGAGAAGAGAGCCGTTTTCGAAAATACTCCCCCTGAACAACGCCAATCCAATCAGTAAAAATTCCTATTTAGGCTCCCAGTAACAGACTTTTGGAGATACAATCTTACCTTCGGCCTTTAGGGCTTTCATAGCCTTATCCACCGCTTTTTTATCGAGACCCGCTGCATCGGCAATTTCACCTGCTTTTAAGGGTTTACCAGCCACTTTCATAGCCTCCAGAACTTTTTCGGTACTCATAGCATACAGAATTTGGTTAACAGATACCTGGTTTTTGGTTGTTGAAGCAAAGCTATGGATTTTTAGCCAAGTCTGAAAGTTGAATTGACGTCATTCCCTATCCAGTCTCAGAAAGCAGATCCATCAGATTGCCTCCTCCCACAACACAAACCCATTGGGGCTATTTGTTCTCGCTTATGGTGCCGTTGATTCGGAAACTTCCTGAAGCATGGTTGCCACTGTAGGATTGGGGATCCATGCGGACATTTTCAAAGCGCACTTTTAGGGGATTCAGGCTTTCGAAATGAACCGTACCGGTAGAGGCTCTGTACATACTAATCTTAAAATCGGCCGATACATCGGTTATGGAAATTGCCGGATGACCGGAGGTTGCGTTGACAATACAAAAACTACCAACCTTTACGCAACTATACATGCTGGCAGAGGCGCTGAAGATAAGCGAAACCGAGTTGGAAGCATCTGAAGATAGCGCCAACGTATAGACCCCACCACTGCCGTCGCTCTTCTCAACCAAATTTTTCATCACCATCTTTCCGTTGGGCAACCGTCCAACCGGCACCAGGTCGGTACGTTCAGAAATCGTAATTACGCCATAACTGCCCGCTCCGGAATCGAGATTTATCAAGTCGCATCCCGAAAATAGAGACATCATAAAAAAGGTAAGCAAAGAAACTGTAAAGATTTTGCGCATCGTCCAAGAATTTAATTTAATGATTCGGGGAGTTTCTCCTTGTTGGAGAACATATTACCCGGTACTTTCAATTTGTAAATTAAATAAAAGCGTTGAAAATGGAGTCTCAAATGGTCAAAATACAAATCGACATATGCCTGTTTATGAGCTATTTATAATATATGTACCAAATAGGAGTCATCCTCCGCATGATTCAGCAGCATCTTGTACTTCGTAGCCTTGTTATACCGTCGTCCACCTCTTTATTTTAAAATGAGAATTTTGACTTTGCGCATCGCCTGAAAAGAAGGTCCCAATGCACTGAATGGGCCAATCGAAAACCACAGTAGGGTGTGCTTCCATTTTTGTTATATTTAGCCTCATCGCAGGGGCTCACTCCGATAACGGCCTTTTTTAGTCCCACTAAATTTGTAGTTTTTAATTCACCATGTTCATGAATAAGCATTCTAAATTTCTTTGGTATCTACTGCCATTCCTGCCCTTGTTTATAAGCGTTCACGAGAGTCGCGCACAAGCTATAGAAGAGCCTGTGAGGCACGGTGTACTCTATTCCAGCGAGGGTCGGTTTGCGGGCTGGCCTGCCAACCACGGCATCTGGGTTTGGGAAAACGAAATCCTTGTAGGCTTCGTCGAAGCCGAGCACATGGATCGATCGGGACATACGTACAATGCCGAAACTGCCCGAAACAAATATGGTCGAAGTTTCGATGGGGGCGAAACCTGGACCCTATCCGATGCCTATGATTTAGGACAAACCGGCCGTGGATACGACAATGCCATAGCGATAGACAAAGCAGAGACGCCCCGTGTCCTCGCCCGTCCAATGGGTGATTTTTCGCAGCCGGGATTTCTCTTTACTTTGCTGCGCCACGACAACAGTTTTGGACCTTCGCACTTTTACCATTCAGGCAACAAAGGTCACCAATGGCATGGGCCCTATATTTTACCCAACCTTCAGACCGATGGGATTGCCTCCCGCACCGACTATCTCATCGACGGGCCGCAAGAAATGAGTCTGTTTTTTACGGCAGCAAAATCGAACAAACGCGAAGGCCGGATTGGATTGATGCGCACCTTTAACGGTGGAATAGACTGGCAATGGGTCTCATGGATTGGATCCGAACCGGAGGGTTTTGATATTATGTCGTCGTCGATCCGGCTTTCGGAAACTGAAATTCTTACCATAATCCGAAGCAGAACAGCCGAACGTCATGATTATTTATCGGCTTACAGCACCGCCGATAACGGAACAACTTGGGAGCGTTTGCGCAACCCGGTTGAGGATACCGGACAAGGGGGATCCCCTCCAGCACTGCTAAAAATGGCCGATGGCCGATTGGCTCTGGCCTATATTTACCGCAGTGAATATGGTTCTAGGGTGAATCTTCGCTTCAGCAATGATGAAGGCAGAAGCTGGAGTCCGGAAATTGTAGTACGCTGCAGCGATGGTGCGACCCGAGATGCCGGATATCCCCGAATGGTTCAGCGTGCCGATGGCAAACTGGTAATTGTATATTATTGGAACCATGCGCGGAAAAAAGGAGCACTCCCCTACCGGTATATCGCAACCACCATTGTTGACACCTCTGAATGGTTACAGTAAATGGGGTAGGAAAACCTTTTCTTGCAAAACCCTTTAAAAAACTTTACATGCCAACTAACGGGTCGGGTAAACCGGACTAACCAAAGGCACCGTGGGTTCATACTTACTGCCACTCGCCCAACGAACTCCCCGGGTAAAGATTTGCCAAGCCTCCGGGATTCGGAGTTCGGCCGGATCGTGGCCAATGCTCAGATAAAAAACCCGGCCTTTGCCATAGTACTTCTTCCAGACAACTGGTACAACAGCACCCTCGATCCAGCTGTCGTGTTGGCCGCTGAAGGTTGTAGTTGCCAAAACCTTTGCATTGGGATCGACGTGCATATAATATTGTTCCGATTTTATGGGAAAGCCCCGAAGGCCCGCAGTGATAGGATCTTCGGTATTGGTAATCTCCACTCTGTAATCGATTACCCCTCCGGGATGAGATACCCACTGACCTCCAACCATATATTGGTACTCGGTATTGTCGCGGAACGAATCGGCCAGTCCGCCATGAATCCCCGCAATGCCTACGCCTGATTTAACGGCCTCAAGCAGACTCTTCTCCTGTTCCCGGGTAATCTTGCCCATGGTCCACATCTGAATGATGAGATCGACCGATTGCATGATGTCGGGATTGGTGTACACCCCCAGTGAATCCGAAATGATTAACTCTGTGCTCCCCTGCAGCCACTCTTCAACAATCTCTTTGAAAAGTTCAGGTTTGTGGCCATCCCAACCACCCCAGACCAGCAGGACCCGCCGACCTTCAATCGAGGGCAAACCATCGGCCCTTACACTTTGCGACAGAACAATCAGAGCTAGGAACATAAACGTGGCTGAGAAAAGCTGACAGATTCGTTTCATGGTATAGAATTTTAGGTTTACAGCATTCTGATGGCGTTCCAATGCAAACAAATGTACACTATTTTTCTTTCGAAGGGTTTGGTCAGATGTATCAACTACCCAATTTTGGTGACCCAAAATAGTGGTTGCTGCAAAATACCTTTCCTAAAAGTTCCACATGAGATATCAGTTGGCGGCAAGCGAAAGCTTAAACCCTATTTTTCAATAAAACCCACCTACAAGCAACACACAGTCAAAGGTATAGCGCCTATAGAAGCCTTGATACCAAAGCCTCGGAGCCGGCGTTTAAACATCCAAACTTCGAGATATCCTTCACATATGTTTGTAACAGATTTTAATGGTTTCAAGTGCCGACTCAGGGGTGCAAAGCTCCGCAGAGTTACCACTTACCAGCATTGAGGCAAAATAGCGCATTTCGTCTGAGAAGCCCTGGTTGGCATCGCCAGCTGAAACCAGCATTATTTCCTCATCAGTGGCCACTTTTATGTATTCAGGATCGCGGGTTGAATAGACCAGACTTGCCTTTTTAAACCTAGCAGAGAAACCTGCCTCAAACGGATAGTTGGTATGGAAAAGATTACCCCCTTCGATTTTCACCTGCAATGGGCTGTTGTTATACCGCCACACTGCGCTTACATAGTCGTGGTTGCTTAACTTACCCGGAATGGTTATGCTGCTTATGGTATTGGGCACACCACATACCCAATGTGCATAATCGATGTCGTGAATAATCAGATCGAACAATGCACCCCCTGAGGAACCAAAATCGTCTTGTTTGCTTTTCCACTCACCCCAAGCTGGCAGTCCAGAAAAGCGCGAGAGCGACAAGAACTGCAGTTCGCCCAACTCCCCCGAATCGATGTAGTGTTTTAGCCTCAGATATGCTGGAAGAAACCTGACCACATGGCCAATCATGAGTCGAGTGCCTTTGGCCCGAGCCAGATCAATAAGCGCTTCACCCTTTGAAACGTCGAGAACAAAAGGTTTTTCGAGAAATACATGAAGCCCTGCCTCGAGCGCCTGCTTGGCAAGTGCATAATGCAAACTGGTATGGACCGACAATACCACGGCATCGAGTTCTTCTTCCTGCAAACAAACTGAAAGATCGGAATAGCGCCTGATGGATTCAAGCCAATCTGGCTCGATTGTTCCAACAGAAAAATTACCTTTCAGTTGCTTTAGATTTTGGAATATGTCGTGATGGTTTTTATCGACAATGGCAACCAACTCAAGGTCGTTGTTTTTCAAGATATTGATGGTGTGGGTTTGTCCCATAAATCCAAAACCCACTACAGCAATTCGTTTCATGGTTCGCTTTGTAATATTGGCACTACACATTAGTTTACTACCCAGCTTCGGCCGCCTCTGCCTCCGGGGGTAAAGGCTCTCACCTGAACTTGCCCATCCACCCTAACCGGTTCGGTATAAACAGGCGAATTCAAAGAAGGCTCAGAACCATCGGTCGTGTATCGGATTTCAAATCCTGGAAATGAAAGGTTTGCCTTTAGGATTCCATCCTCCAAAACGGCTCCCGGCAAAGGAATCCTAAAGTGGTATCCCCCCCTGTATGCATCTAAGCGAATCAATTCGCGTTGACCTATTCGGTTGGCAAACAGGCTCCATTCGGATTCTATTTTCCGGATACGTTCGCCCGAATCTGATTCATTTTCCCACTCCATTGGCTGCGACCAAACCTTCTCGGCAAAAGCAAACAGCTTGGGTAGAATATAATAGTGCATCATAGCCTCGCCCCTAACGGTTTCGGTCCAGAGTTGGGCCTGTATTCCTATAATATTGGCATAATTCTCGGGTTTTAAGCGCTCCTTACCTGGATAGGGATGGCTGCTTTCGGAAAATACGCCCAGATCGCTGTAAATGGTCGATTTATACACATCGTAAGGCACCAGCAAAAACGGATCGATGGCATCCTGGAACCCTCCCCAATACAATCCGGGTTCCTGTGGGTCGGTATTGTATGCCAGATCAAAATAGAGATTCGTGACGTTGCACAACACCACCGGGTAACCTGCATTGGCAATTCGGTAACCCAAATCGATGTTGTTGCCGGTATTGTCCCATACGTAGGGAATCAGCCCACCACCAGTAAGATCCGTGGCAATGGAAACCTTACCGGCCTCATCGCGCTGCAAAACCGTCTCCTCCCATCCTCCGAAGGTAAGGTTATAGGGTTCAAGTCGCTGCATCATTTTTTTCAGAAAATGGTTTTGCAGTCGGCCAACTCCGCCAATTTCGGGCTGTTCGGCCAGCAACTTCTGGGCCATGGGCGACTTTGTCCAAGCACCGGCCGGGACCTCATCTCCACCTGTATGCAGATAGGTTAGTTCAACCCCAGCCTCTCGGAACATGGCCATTAAATCGGCCACCACTGTTTCATAAAAATGGTAGGTCGATTCCCGGGCCACACTTACGATGTTGTCGGTAAAAATTTGAGCCGAATAGTATTCTGAAGTATCATCCGGATCGATCAGTCTGAATTCTTCAGCAGCAGCTTCGTTCCCCAGTTCCATAAAATGACGGTATCGGGCTTCCATAGCCATAATGGCTGCCCTGGCATGACTGGGGAAACATATCTCCGGAACAATGGTGATATGCCTTTGAGCGGCATAGCGAACAATCTCCTTGAAATCTTCCCGACTATAAAAACCGGTTCCGTGATTGCCAGTTGCATCGGGAAAAGGGCCGGAGCCAAATGCAGGATGCAGAAACGATTCAGACGTAATTGTGTGGCCTCTTCGAGCACCAACTGTGGTCAATTCAGGCAAACCATCGATTTCCAATCTCCATCCCTCATCTTCCGTGAGGCGAAAATTAAGATGGTTAACCTTATAAAGTGCGAGAAGATCAATCAGTTTCAATACAGCGTCTTTTGTCTGAAAATTGCGTGAAACATCCAAAAGAAAACCCCTGAAGTGGAACCGTGGAGCATCGTAAATTTCCACGCCCGGCAGAACATATTCCTGTTTATTCTGGGCCAGCTGGAGGGGATCTATAAGCTGCAAGAGCGATTGAATACCATAAAAAACACCCGAAGGATCGCTGCCCGAGATTTTAACGCCTGCGCCCTCGCCGATGGCTAGGTGGTATGCCTCCTTTTCGACGCCTTTTACGGATATGGGTTTAAGTTGCAGCAAAATGGTACCGGGGCCCACCGGAGCCGACAACGGCATAGGTTTGGTGTTGAGGGAGCCCAGGTTGCTTAACGCATGTGCAAGATAAGCAGCCTCGCCCGCAAGAGCCTCATCGTAATAGATCTCGGTAGATGATGTTAGTGCTACGTTTCCACCAACAGGTTTGATGTTGACAGGAGTGGGCATAATCCAATGTGCAATTTCAGGCTCGTAGGGTAAAATTTTTGAGTTTTTATGGAATTCTCTGTTCGGATTGGGTAGAGTCGCAGCAATTTCCGGGTCAGGGAAGGTACGTTCAGACTGGGCATAAGGCACCAGTGAGAAATTGTTAACGGGTACCAAGACCGGCTCCTTTTCACCCTCACCAAACACAAGATAAAGCCCTATTGGTGCATCGGCATCCTTGATCATGATGTCGTTGTAGCCATACTCGAAACGCAGGGTTTCGCCGGGATTGAGCGAAAACTCTGGACCTGGAACAAATCGATAAAAATCGCCGTTAAGATGCTCTACGCTGCCAATTTCAGCATCGTTCAAATCCATAGGGAAGATGGTTTTCTGATTCCAGTACATCGCCCAACCGGTAGGTCCTATCGAAACCTTTCCCAAATTGTGAAAGGTGAATGCAACCCGAGAAGAAGACCCATTCCCCATCTGGTTTTCCACCAGTTCCCATGAAACATGAAGTTTCTCGCTGAACTGCATGGGCGAAGTATCTTTACCCGTGCATCCGAATAAAAATCCAAACAATAAGAAAATTGCACCGGACAGAACCAGTTTGTAGGGACGAAAATGCTTATTTGTTCGCATAATTAGAAAAAGTTATTTAACAATGAACGCCTAACCATGATTGCACACACTGCAACCTGCAGGACATTAGCCAATTGTTTGGCAAGATAAAAGAATACACCATCGATTGCTAAAATTGACAAAGGTGCGGATTGGTGAGAAGGCTAAAATAAAAAATTATGGTACTTCTGATTTTACATTAAAGCACTAACAATCAAATTATAGTAC